>NZ_JAGIKY010000004.1:0-174142 GCF_017874695.1 Halarchaeum nitratireducens | reverse complement strand
ATGCCACGACGGCAGACGAGTCCAGTGAGCGCCTGGATTACACGTACACACGGTTGTCATCGCACGTCCCGCAGGTGAACGCGGGAGCGTACATCGACCCTTCCCAGTCACGCTCTCGCGGACTGGTGCATCAGTCTGACTCTACTCTTCGTTCCCCCGGAGCACACTTAACACGCACGATGTCGTTTCCCGGAGACCGGAGGGGCCGATCCCGCCTCGGCGTTCGGGTTCCGCGGCGTCCGCCTCTCGTCAACCGTGTGGCTCGTATCGGTCGACTCGAAGCGGTGCTGACGCCGTGGCTTCGAGGATGGGCCGTTAGCTTAACACACTACAGACCGTAGTTCGAGGCAGTTCTCGTGGAAGACGCGCACACGAATCCGGAACGTGGTCGGCGGGCTTTCCGAGAGGCCGTCGAGAGCACCGGTCACGCGATTTACTGGACGGACACGACGGCGACGATCGAGTACGTCAATCCCGCGTTCGAGGAGCAGACGGGCTACACGGCGGCGGAGGCGGTCGGAAGCGACGCCAGCATCCTCCAATCGGGCGTCCACGACGAGCGGTTTTACGAGCGGCTCTGGGACACGATCCTCGGCGGCGAGATCTGGGAGGGCGAGATCGTCAATCAGCGCGCGGACGGGGAGCGCTACGTCGTCGAGCAGACGATCTCCCCCATCGCCGACGACGGGGGCGAGATAGTCCGGTTCGTCGCGGTCAACGAGGACGTTACCGAGCGCCGGGAGTACCGGGACCGGCTCGAACGAGAGCGCGACCGGTTCGCGTCCCTACTCAACGCCGTGCCCGTCCCGCTCGTCCTCATCGCGTTCGACCGCGGGGACCCGTGCGTCGAGCAGGTCAACCGGGCGTTCGACGAGACGTTCGGGTTCGCGGCCGACGAGCTGGAGGGGGCGGCGCTCGACCCGCACATCGTCGACGACGCGAGACGGGAGCAGGCCCGCGAGATAAACGAACGCGTCCGGCGCGGCGAGCAGGTTCGACGGGAAGTCGTTCGCCGAACGGCGGCCGGCGAGGAGCGGACGTTCCTCCTCACGGCGACGGCGCTCGACGGCGAGTCGTCCACCGAGTGCCTCGCGACGTACTTGGACATCACCGAACGGGAGCGCGCTAGGGCGGAGCTCGAGCGGCGGACGGAGGATCTCGAAGACTTCGCCAACGTCGTCAGCCACGACCTCCGAAGCCCGCTCAACGTGGCGAGCGGGTATCTCGATCTCGTCGCCGACGAGCACGACAGCCCCCACATCGACACGGTCCGGAGCGCCCACGAGCGGATGCGAGAGCTCATCGAGAACGTCCTCACGCTCGCTCGACAGGGAAAGTCGGTCGACGAGACGTACCCCGTCTCCATCGCGGACGTCGCCACGGACAGTTGGTCCACGGTCGAGACGGCGGACGCGACGCTCGACGTCGAGACGACGCGAACGATCGACGCGGACGAGGCCCGGTTGCGACAGCTGTTCGGCAACCTCGTTCGGAACGCGGTCGAACACGGCGGAAGCGACGTGACGGTCACCGTCGGCGACCTCGCGGACGGCTCGGGGTTCTACGTCGCCGACGACGGTCCCGGCATCGACCCGGCCGAGCGCGAACGGGTATTCGACCGCGGGCACACGAGTACCGAAAGCGGCACCGGCCTCGGGCTCTCGATCGTCCAGGAGATCGTCGACGCCCACGGGTGGGAGATCGTCATCACCGAGAGCGCGGCCGGCGGCGCGCGCTTCGAGATCGCCGGCGTCGAACGCCCGGACCGTTGACGGTAGTGACACCGCAAACGGAGTCCCTCCCCGACCCCTTCTCTCGATGACCCTCGAAGGATCACACTCGACGCGACTGCCGGGGGTTCATACGCCAGCGCGCTCCCCGATAGACGTCGGACGCTGTACGCGCCGGCTTACTGGCCGACGACGTCGTCTTTCAGGGCCGCGACCTCGTCGATGACCGCATCGATATCCTCCTCGGGCACGCCGTTCTCGGCCATCGCGGCGGCGAGGTAGTCGGCGACGCGGTCGAACGCCTCTGCGGTGATACCCATTCCCTCGTGCGCGGTCTGCATGTCCGCGCCGTCGTACTCGACCGGCCCGCCGGCGACGGCGCTCACGAACTGTACCTGGTGTGCGAAGAGCTCGTTCATGTCGGTGTCCTCGAAGTACGGTTCGAGAACCGGATCGTCGAGAACACGGTCGTAGAAGTCGTCGACGACGGACTCGACGGCGTCCTTGCCACCGATCTCGTCGTAGATGGATTCGGCCTCAGACATCACCCGGTCGTTGTCGCCGGTGATGCATCCGCTCTTGGGCGAACGTGTTCGCCTACGTTTTGGCCGGAAACGCACTCAGCGTGACGGTCGTCGAGACGCGACGGAGTCGGTACATCGCTCGTGGGAGCCGTGGCCGCGGCTCCGACGAAGGTGTTCGTGAGTAGATAGATGTCCTTTACTGTATCCCCGCAGTAATGCCACCGAACCGGAGATAAAGCTCCGGTTCACTGGCCGCGGCCAGCGTTCCGACGGTGCGTCAGCCCTCCCCCCAGAGGAGCTGATCGCGTGGCCAGATTTCCGATCCACCGGGCTGTCTCCCCACGCGGGGAGGTCCGGTGGTCGTCGCCTCTAGCCGTGGGCACGTTCACCTTCCCACGTGGGACATAATGACCTTACGGCCTGGATATGACCGTGTCTCCGATCGACGAACGGACGCGTCGCCGGCAGGCAATCGATCGGGAACGGCGTGGCGAAACGACGCGGGCCACGCGGGAGTATCGCTGAGTGGTGTGGACGTGCGAGACAGAGTACGAACTACGTGTCAATCACCGACGCCGAAGCGAATCGCCGCTGAGTCGAAGCGAGTCGCTATCGAATTCGCGAACCGAGAGAAGTGCTCCGGCAGGGATTCGAACCCTGGTCCTTGCCGTGAGAGGCCTCGCTTTTCCGACTGGCGACCGCACGACTGGAGCACCCCCGGGCCCGCTCGATCAGCGGTCTGGGCTGCTACTGAGAGATACTATGTGCTCCCATGTACATAAAGCATCCAGCGCGTTGGCCACCGGGCAAAGCCGGTTCGAAGGATGATTCGCAACGATACGGTCGCATTCCGAGCTACGGGTACGATGGATCCCCTCGAACCCAGCACTAAAGAGGGAGCCGGTGCGCCATTCCGCAACCGAGAAGGTCCTGCCGGGGAGATAGCATCGTAGATGGCGAGCGACCTCCCGACCGCGCGTGACATCCTCGACACTCACGACGAGGTCGTCGACCACTGGGATCTGAAATATCCCGGAGCTCGCGTCGCAGCGCCGCGCCTGAAGTTCAAACGCCTCCTCGGAGACATCCCCGAAGCGAACACTGACGACGAGGCGTACCAGTCCGCGGCCCTCCTGCTGCGGAACATCACGACGTCGCACTACTTCGAGGACGGGAACAAACGGACGGCGTGGCTGACGATGCGGACCTACCTCGACCGGAAGGGCCTGGAGCCGGCGGAGCGGGGTGAGCGCGCGGAACGCGTGATGCGACGCATCCGCAGGTTCAGTCCGTCCGAGCTCGCGGACTGGTTGCAAACGGGCGATATCGACGAGGATCGTCTCACACCGTGACGCGAGGGGAAGACTGAAGCGCCTGGTGGTAGTAGTAGTCAACATGAGTCTGGAGCCAGAGGCAGACGACGCCGACCGAGAGCGTCACCGCGAGCGGGTTCGCCGGTTCATCGAGGAGGACGGAGACCTCCTCGACGCGCTGCACGACTGAGGTCGCCTTCAGCAGCTGGCACGTTACCGATCTCTCGTTGAGAGAGTGTATCGACGACCCGGAGCGTCAGCCGTGAGTTTCCTGCGCTACCCGTGACACCGCCGACGCGATATCTCGACTGTGCTGACCGCGTCGGTCTGGTTCCTCGGCCACCGGTATCGGAGCAGGGAGACGAGCATGTACAGGAACCCGCAGACGATCACGAGCGACAGGACCATCATCACGGCCTGTACCGGCCACGACGCGTTGTCGAGCGACGACGCGCCGGACAGGACGCCGATGACCCAGAAGACGCCGAACAGGACGAGAACGAGCGCGCCCATCCCGGAGACTTTCTCCTCGACGTCCAGATCCTCGTTCACGGCGACGAGCTCGCCGATACCGACGGCCGCAACGCCGACGACGAGAAGAGATAACACCGGATGCGCTTGGGTCACACCGGCAATCGCGTTGAAGACGTCGCGGAGGAGGTAGAGGACGCCGACGAAGACCAGCAGCCCGCCGAACAACAGCGCGATTTCCGGTGGGAGTGACGGCCCGTCACCGCTCCCGCGGCCCCAGAGATAGCCCGCCCAGAAATCACTCACCGCGACCACCCCGAGCCCCGCTCGCTCGACGGAGACGCTTTTCGCCGATGAACGCAGTCTCGTACAGGGTTCCACGATGGCAGCCATACTCGATAACGAGAATGCAGACAGGGAACCGTTAACAGAAGCTGAGAGGGTCCGTCTTCGTATGCTACAGAGAGAGGCGGAGGTAGAGGTCCACCGCGCGTATGGGCATCGGAATAGAGTTACGCCGGAAACATCGAAACAAGCTCGCTAACGCGGTTTCAGACGCGATCAGTGCGCTCGGATCGATAGTTCCCTGGTGATGAGCTTCTCTGGACCTAGCTGATGGCAACGACGGGAAGAGGGACGGGCAGTAAAACCGGCTCCGCCCGTCACAGGAGGCCGTTTGTTAGCCCATCCGGTCCAGTGCGTCCTGGCGGTCCTCGACGGGTGCTCGGTCGTACTTCATCGTGGTCTCGGAGCTCTTGTGTCGGAGTTGGGCTTGTGCGGCGGCGAGGTCCTCCTCGCGGGTCATGTAGGTGCCGACGGAGTGCCGGATGGCGTACCAGCTCATCGAGCGGTGCGTCGTGTCGATGTCGGCGATCTCGCAGAGCCGCTGGAGGAGATAGCGGAGCGACGAGGTCTGGTAGCGATTGGAGTTCCGGGTGAGCCAGACGGCGTCCGTGTCGTCGTACGCCGGGTACGCGTCGCGCTCGTCGAGCCACTTCGACAGCGCCTCGGCGGTGCGCGAGGAGAGCCCGACGACCCAGTGATCTCGGTTCTTCGAGCTGTCCTCCTTCGGGATGCGGAGGACCTCGTTGTCGGTGTCGATCCAGCTAACTGTCGCCCGCTCGACTTCGACGGGGCGGAGGCCCGCGTCGAGACTCGTCCAGACGAGCGAGGGGGTCTTCCAGCCGTTCGCGCGCTCCCAGTCGGCGGGGGCGACGTCCGATTTGGGCTTCTCGAATCGCTGGGCGAGGTACTGCTTCCAGCGGTCGCGTTCGGCCGGCGCGAGGTTGTTGTAGTTCGGGATCGCGCCGTACTCTAAGGCGGCTTCGCGGACTTTCCCGCGCTCCTCGCGGGTGAGGTAGTCGTGGGGGTTCGTACTGGAGTCCGGGGAGAAGGTGATCTCTGGGTCCCACTCGCCGAGGCCGTGTTCGTGGTGTCGCCACTTGAACAGCATCTTGATCGACTTCTGGCAGTTGCGCTTGTGGGTGGCGCCGACGTCGCGCTTTGCGAGGTGGGTCATCCACGCGTCGGCGTGGTCGTGGGTGACGTTGGCGGTGTAGCCGCCTTCGAGTTCCTCCCAGACGTACCGATAGAAGCGGTCCATGCGGTAGCAGCGCGGTTCGACGGTGCCCTCGGCGTAGCCGGTGGCCGTGTCTGGGTCTTTCCCGAAGGTGAGGAGCCACTCGATGCAGGATTCGCGTTCGGCCTCGTAGTCGAGTCGTTGGCGCGGGTTGAGGAACTCGTCTGCGGGTTGGGTGACGAGCGGGAACTCGTCGAGGTCGATCATCGATCCCGCTTCCGTCTACGGGTTTCCCCGCTTTTGGTGCGTCCCTCGAACCGGATTGGTGCGACAAACGGACTAATCGCAAGACGGCGTCGGGGTGGCCGAGTCCGTCTGACTTCGTTGCCCTGGAGCAATGGTGATCACACTCATTGTTCACAGACCAGAATCGCAAGACGGCGGGAGGGAAGGAGTGCTCCGGCAGGGATTCGAACCCTGGTCCTTGCCGTGAGAGGGCAAGATGATTGGCCGGACTACACCACCAGAGCACGGTGGCCGACGCATCACGCGTCTGCATTGATTCGAAGGAGCGGGTCGTATAAAAACTCGTTGAACCGGACCCGTCGTGGGAACCCCCATCACACGGACCTCGGCACGGTACACGGACGTGACGACTGTCCGATCGGTCCGTCTTGTCGGGTATGTGTAGTGAACACCGACGAGCGCCGACGACGTGGGTCCGTTCGACGCCGACGATTCCCTCGGGGTCGACGAGTGACGCGGCGGCAGAAACGGATCGGAACTCCGCGCGGTCGGGGCACGTGCGACGCGATGTGAGAGAGCGTATCGATCGCTGTCGCGGACCGCGGTGGCCGAAGCCGTCTCAGGGCGCGAGTCGGTTCTTGCGGTTCTTCATCGACGACTCGTACTCCTCGAAGGTGATGGGGCACCACTCCGCGGCGCGATCGAGGAGGTCCTCGGTGAATCCGCGGATCTCCCACTGGGCGTCGGCGGCGGCGCGCATGTCCGCGACGTGCATGAGCATGCGGGCGTTGAGGCTCATGACGACGTTGACCTTCGTGCCGATGGGGAGGACGAAGCGGGCGTCCTCCGGGGGCATCCCGAGATCGAGCAGTTCCTGGTAGTCCGCGACGGCGCGCTCGACGGAGTCCGCGAACACCTCGCGGCGCTTCTCGACCGTCTCCTCGTCGACGGCTCCGCCCTTCTGATTGCGGCCGATCCAGTCGGGGTCGGTGGCGGAGGGCGGCGTGACGACGAGTTCGCCCTCGCGGACGTCCGCGGGGTCGACGTCGTCGAAGGCGACGTAGCGCATCGACTGCACGTCGAAGGAGACGTGTCGGTGTCGCGTGATCTGTGCCATACAGGACCGGCTCATCTCCTTCACGTGGAAGGTGGCCTGGGCGTGCTCGAACGGTCCGAAGTGGCCGTGCGCCATCAGATTCGAGATGAGGGTGCGCTGTTTCTCTTCGGTCGTCTCGCCCTCGATTCCCGCCATGACCGCTTCGAGGGACTTCTCGGCCCCGTACTCGCTCATATAGTCGTTTCGCGCGGCGCGGCAGATCACCTCCTCCGGGTTCGGCGTCGCCTCCAGCAACTGAACGTCCATGCGTGGGCCGAGGACACCGGGCGTCAAAAAGGCGTCGCGGGGCCGGTCGCGTCGCCCGCGATGGCGGACACGTTGAAGTGAGCGGCGACGCCACACTGACACGTGACGTACACGAAAGCGACAGCCGCCGACGCGGAATCGGTGCTCCCGGACAGCGTCGCGGGCGAGATGTGGATGATGCGCGACGTCCTCGACGCGGAGACCCTCGGCTTCACCGTGCTCGCCCTCGAAGCCGGCGAGGAGACGATGAGCCACGACCACGTCGACGACGACCTCGAGGAGGTCTACTACGTCGTCGAGGGCGGCGTGGACGTCGACTTCGGCGACCGGACGGTTTCCCTCGACGCCGAGGAGGCGATCCGCATCAGCCCGGACGAGGAACGGATCATCCGCAACCGCGACTCCTTCTCGAAGCTCGTGCTCGTCAGCGCGCCGGTCTGAGCGCCCCGCGACCGCGCGCTTTTCACCCTCGCGCGCCGAGAACGGGCATGATCACGAACTGCTCGGCGGGCGTCAGCGCGTTCACGGCGAACGCGTATCTCGTCACCGGCGAGCGCACGGTCCTGATCGACGCGGGCGCGAACTACGACGTCGCGAGCGCCGTCCGCGAACACGTCGACGGCCTCGACGCGGTCGTCCTCACCCACACCCACTCGGATCACGTCGAGAACGTGCCGGCGCTCCGCGAGGCGTTCGGCGTCGAGACGTGGGGGTTCGATCCCGGGCACGAACGCGTCGATCACGGGATCGCGGACGCCGAATCGGTGACTATCGGCGACCACGAGTACGACGCGCTGCATACGCCCGGCCACAGGGACGACCACCTCGTCTTCCGCTCCCGCACGGCCGGCGTCGGCTTCGTCGGCGACCTCGTCTTCGCCGGGGGCTCCTTCGGCCGCACGGATCTGGAGGAGGGAGACGCGGAACGGCTCGTCGAGAGCGTCGAGCGCCTCCGGGCCGCACTCGATGACGGGGAGGTCGAGACGCTCTACGCGGGCCACGGACCCGCGATCGACGACCCGATCGACGGCGTCGCGGCGTCGCTCCGCGCGGCCCGATTCGCGCGCTGATCATCGGGCATCGCCTCAGACGTCGTCGCCGGTCTTCAGCCCGTAGTAGCCGGGGTCCTCGTCACTCGGTGGCTCGGCGACGACGAGCTCGTCGCCGTGGTAGAGCACCCACGGGATCGCCCAATCGAGGAGGACGTCCTCCGTCCCGGCCTCCAGTTCGGCGTCCGGATCGAGGTCTTGGAGGAGACGGGCGATCTCGTAGACGGTGTACATCGCGTCGTCGTCGAGCAGTTCCGCCGGCGCGTAGAAGTCACAGGGGTAGAGCGCGTCGAACTCGCTCTTCGGGCGCGGCATACCCGAACGACGGCCGCGGAGGGCAAAAGCGCCCGGTCTCGGACACGGCGCTCGAAACGGACTCAGTAGTTATACCCGACGGCGGGGAACCGTGTGGCCGATGGCAGTAGAGCACCGCCCGGACGGAACGAGCGACGGGGACGCACTCGTCGAAACCGCCCGGGAGTACGGCGCGGCATTGCGGGGCTGTTGGACCTTCGATACCGAGGGGTACGAGACGCGATACATCCGCAGCGACGTCGCCGACGGGGTGACGGCCACGGACGTGGAACGCTACGTCGAGAACGAGCGCTACGCCTTCGTCACGCACGACACCTACGATCGCGTACACCCCGCCCCCTTTCGTTACACCGTCCGGGGGTACGACGGCTTCGAGGTGTTCCGACTCGTCTTCGACGATCACGTCGGCGTCCTGTGTAGTTTCGACGGCACGAGCGGGCGGGACTACGGCGCGCTCGCGGACGCCATCGACGCGCTCGCGGACGGGCGACGCAATCGGCTCCGGCCGGCCTGAGCGGTCGCTCCACGACGCGTTCGAAAGAAAAACGGACGATCGCTACGACGCGGTGCTCGGCTCGTCGGTCGTCTGGTGCGACTTACTCGAAGCGCGCCACGGCCTCTTCGTAGCGGTCGGCGGGCGTCTCCCAGTCGACGACGTCGAAGAACGCGTCGATGAAGTCGCCGCGGGCCGGACCGTAGTCGTAGTAGTACGAGTGCTCCCAGACGTCGAGTGCGAGGATCGGCTGGGCGCCCCAGAGCGCACCCTGGTCGTGCTTGTCCACGACGAGGTTCCGCAGCTGGTTGCTGTGCGTGTCGTAGACGAGGAGCGCCCAGCCACCGGCCGCGGACGCCGCCGCCTCGAACTCGCCCTTCCACGCCTCGTAGGAGCCGAAGTCCTCCTGGATGCGCGCGGCGAGCGCGCCGGCGGGCTCGTCGCCGCCGTTCGGGCTCATCGACTCCCAGAACAGCGTGTGCAGCACGTGCCCGGAGCCGTTGTGCGTCACGTTCCGGATCGCACCCGCCGAATCCGAGAAGTCACCCTCCTCGCGGGCCTCTTCGAGGGTCTCCTCGGCCGCGTTCCACCCGTTTACGTATCCCTGATGGTGCGTGTCGTGATGCCAGTTCAGCACCTGCTCGCTGATCGATGGTTCCAGTGCGTCGTACTCGTACGGCAGCGCCGGCAGCTCGTAATCAGTCATGGTGAATCTCCTCGACTGGAACTCCGGCCGGCGTACTGTTAAAGGTTGAGGAGGGGGCGGATAGCGCGCGACACGGTGGGGTTTACGAGGGCGGGCCGCGAACTCGGACGACGTGTCGTACGCCGCCGCGTTCGTCGACCTCGACGGAACCGTCTGGCGCGGGCGAAGCGCCATCCCCGCCGCGAACGCGGGCCTGCGCGCGCTCCGTGATGCCGCCGTCCCGATCGTCTTCCTCACGAACAACACCGGCGTCCGCCGCGACGAGGTGACGAGCCGGCTCGACGCGATCGGCATCGACTACGAGGGCGAACCCGTCGTGACCGCGGCGTGGGCGACCGCCGCCTACCTCGCCGAGCACCGCCCGGACGCGGACGTCCACGTCATGGGGCAGGACACCGTCGAGGCCGAGATCGAGGACGCGGGTCTGACGCTCTCGACGGAGGGACGGGCGGACGTCGTCGTGGCCGGCTACGACGACCGCGTGGACTTCGCGCGCCTCACCGGCACGCTCCGCGCGTTCGGGCCGGGGACGGTGTTCGTGGCGACGAACCGCGACCGGACGACGCCCGAGGAGGACGGTCCCGTCCCGGGCGCGAACGCGTTCGTGAGCGCGATCGAGGGGATGGTGGACCAAGAGCCGGTCGTGGTGGGGAAGCCGGAGACGCGGATGGCGGATCTCGCCGCCGCCGAGGTCGGCGCGGACGTCCACGACTGTTTGATGATCGGCGACAACCTCGAAACGGACGTCTTGATGGGCGAGCGAGCGGGGATGGACACCGCGCTCGTCTGCTCGGGCGTCTCGGCGCGCGAGGACGTCGCCGCCTCCGAGATCGAGCCGACGTACGTCGTCGACGACCTCGGCGACGTCGCGTCCCTCCTCTGAGCGCGGGACGCGGACGACCGCTCGAGCCGGCGGCGCGGCGCGCTACTCCTCGCCGCGCGCGGTCTCGAAGGCCTCGATTGCGGCCTCGCGACGCTCGCCGTGATCGACGATCGGGGCCGGATAGTCGGGTGCGAGGTCGGCGCGTTCCGCGGCGTCGAGTTCGGGCCACTCGTGGATCTTCGCCGCGGGAACGTCCGCGAGCTCCGGGACGTAGTCGCGGATGTACGCCGCGTCGGGGTCGTACTTCTCGCCCTGCGTCTGGGGGTTGAAGATCCGGAAGTAGGGCTGGGCGTCCGTCCCCGTCGAGGCCGCCCACTGCCAGCCCCCGTTGTCGTTCGCCGTGTCGTGGTCCACGAGGTGTTCGCGGAAGTGCGCGTAGCCGACGCGCCAGTCGGTGAGGAGGTCTTTCGTCAGGAACGAGGCGACGATCATCCGCACGCGGTTGTGGACGTACCCCTCGCGTTTCAGTTGGCGCATCCCCGCGTCGACGATCGGGTAGCCCGTCTCGCCAGCCTTCCACGCCGCGATCTCGTCGGCGTCGTTTCTCCACGGGATCGGGCGTTCGTAGTCGTCGTAGTTCTCCGAGACCACCTCGGGGTTGAAGTAGAGGACCTGCGCGTAGAACTCGCGCCACGCGAGCTGGCTCTGGAACTCATCAACGCTCTCGCGTTCGCCCTCGTCGTCGGCACCGGTCATCGCCTCGGCGGTCCGCGCGTACGCCTCTCGCGGGCCGAGCGTCCCGTACGCGAGGTCCTGCGAGACGCGCGCCGTCCCCTCGCGCGCGGGGTACTCCCTGCCGTCGGTGTAGTCGTAGACGTCCGCGTCGCAGAAGCGATCGAGGCGCGCCGTCGCGGCGTCGTGACCGGCGCGCGGGAGGTCGATGTCCGGTTCGTCGAAGCCGAGCGCGTCGATCGCGGGGAGGTCGTCGCCCGCGACCGCGGCGAGCGAGTCGGCCCCCGGCGCGTCGAACGGGTCGGGCTTGTCCCGATCGCGCCACTTCTTCCAGAAGTAGGTGTAGACCTGATAGGGGTCGCCCGCGTTCGTCCGGATGTCGCCGGGCTCGTGGATCACCGCGTCGTGGTGCCGGTGAGTCTCGACGCCCGCCGCCGAGAGCGCGTCCGCGCCCGCCTCGTCGCGCTCCTGTGCCAACCCCGAGTAGTCCGCGTTCCAGTGGACCGCGTCGACGTCGCGTTCGAGTGCGAGGTCCGGGAGCACCCCGGAGGGATCGCCGCGGCGCACGAGCAGGTCGCTCCCGCGAGCCCGGTAGGCGTCGCGCAGTTCGGCGAGCGCCTCTAGCATGAACGCCACGCGCCGATCGCTCCCGTATGCGAGCACGTCGTCGTCGAAGACGAACACCGGAATGACCGCCTCGCCCTCGGCGGCGTCCGCGGCCGCCGCGAGCCCGCGGTTGTCGTGCAGGCGGAGATCCTGCCGGTGCCAGAACAGTTGCACGGGTGGGGAGTCGGCCGGCGTCGGCATAACGGTACTGTCCTCGGCTCAGCGATCGGGCACCTCGTACGTGTTCGGCGTCCCCGTGATGCGGACGGACTGGCCGTCGACGAACGAGGCCGCGTCGCTGGCGAGGAAGCGCACGAGGTCCGCGACCTCCGCGGGCGTCCCCCACTTCCGGTCCGCGTTCCCGCGATCGATCTCGGCGTCCAGCCCGAAGTTCTCACGGAGCTTCTCCGTGGCGATGAAGCCCGGCGAGACCGCGTTCGCGCGGACGTCCGCGTCCGCCCACTCGCGGGCGAGCGATCGCGTGAACGCGATGACGCCGGCCTTCGCGGCGCCGTACGGGCCCATGTTCTCGACGCCGTACTCGCCGGCCATGCTGGCGACGTTCACGACCGCGCTCGGTCCGCCCGCGCGCAGCGCGTCCGCGAAGGCGTGCGTGACGTTGTAGACGCCCGTGAGGTTGACCCCGATCGTCTCGTCCCAGAGTCCGGGTTCGTACTCCCCCGTGGGAGCCATCGCGGCGTTCCCGCCCGCGTTGTTCACGAGGACGTCGACGCCGCCGAACGCCCCTTCGGTGGCCTCGGCGAGCGCCGCGACGTCGTCGCGATCCGTTACGTCCGCCTCGACCGGTTCGACGTCGCCCGGGAGGGCCGCGAACGCGTCCGAGACGGCCTCGACGTCACCGAGCGTACGCGAGCAGACGACGACGTCCGCGCCGTCCGCCGCGAAGACCTCGGTGATCGCGCGTCCGATCCCCGCCGACGCGCCCGTGACGACCGCCGTCTTTCCGTCCAGACCGCTCCGCGATCGCACCGCGTCCGTGGTCTCGTTCACGTCCGAGTCGAAGCGCCGACCCGCGGTTAAAGCCCGAGACCGCGGAGAGGGTCACGGGTTCCGACGGTCAGGGGAGCCAGTCGAGGTCCCGGTGACCGTCGAGGATCGGATAGCGCTCGTCGCGGCGATCCTCCAGCCACGTGAGGAGGCGCGCCGCCCACCGGAGCTTGCGGCGTTTCGCGTCGTCCGGGGCGTCGTCGAAGTCCCAGCCGGCGAAGCGCAACCGCTCGGCGCCGACGGCGTCCGCGAGGAACGCCGCCCGGTCGCCGTCGGTGAAGCCGCCGAAGTTCCGGACGCCGTCGACGGGCCGGGCTTGCGTCGTGCCGAGGACGTTCGCGCCGTCGAGTTTCGGCACCCACTCGGCCACGAGGTCGCGGTTGTCGCCGTGGGCGTGCGCGGCGACCGGCGTCCCCTCGCGGGCGAGCTCGCGGCTCGTCTCGGGGTTCTTGTCGAGGTCGGTGACGTGGACGTCGACGGCGAGACCGCGTTCGCGCAGGACGTCCGCGGCGGTCGAGGCGGCGAAGACGCGATCGGCGTCCGCGACGGCGTCGAGGTCGTCCGGGAGCGCGGGCGCGGCGCCGACGACGGCGACCGTCTCGCCGGTCGCGTCGAGGCGCGAGACGTCGAAGTCACTCACGAGCGCGGCGAGCTCGTCACGCGCGGCCTCGTCGCCGTCGCGGTCGTAGCCGAAGTCGCGGAGGATCGCCTCGTAGGCTGGTTCCCACGTATGGAACTGCACGGGTGACTAGTCGGCGTGGGGGCGCGAGAAATTTTTCGGGTCGCGGTGGTTCGAGCCGAGCCCCCGCAGTTTGTAGTGTACTCCTACCAGCGCGGAGCCTCGGCCTCCAATCCGGGGTTGCGGGGCTTCCGGCATAAGCTTTCTCGTTACTCCACGCTCGACCGGATCTCCCCGGCAATCCCCGCGAGCGCCTTCGACGCGCTCGTTATCCGGTCCGCGAAGGCCTCCAATTCCGTCGTCGTGCCGGCGACGAAGAGCGTCTCGTGGCCCGTGCAGACGACGTCCGTGTCAGACGCGGCGCTGACAAGCGTGTGACGCATGTCCGCGGGTGGCCGAACCTCGTAGGCGTGCGCGACCGCGTCCTCGGCGGCCGCGGCGTTCCCGCCGAGACGGGCGATGTGGCGCTCGGCCTCCCGGACGGTCGTGACGTCGAGTTCCTCGACGGCCCGGTCGCGGTGGCGCTCGCGGGTGAAGGCGTGGCCGACGAGGGCGGCGTCGCGGGTCTCCGCGACGTCGTGCGTTCGGATCACGTGCGCGCCGCGCTCGACCGCCATCGACGTCGCGGCGAGCGAGACGGGGAGCGCCTCCTCCGTCGAACGACCGGCGATGTCGCGCAGGAAGTTCTTGCGGTTGATCGAGACGAGGATCGGGCGACCGTATCCGCGGAACTCCCGGAGGCGCTCGAAGGTCTCCCGATCGTCGGCCAGCGTTTTCGCTTCGCTCCACCCACCGAAGGCCGGATCGAGGATCGTCTTCTCCGTGAACCCGTTGCGCGCGAGCGCGTCGTAGATGTCGTCGACGTCCTCGATCGCGCCGGGGCGTTCGAGGTCGGGCGGCGACGCCATCTTCACGACCGCGGCGTCGTGTTTCTCGCAGACGGCGGGCATCTCGGGGTCCGCGAATCCGCAGACGTCGTTGACCATGTCGAACCCCGCTTCGAGGGCCGCGTCCGCGACCGCCGCGTAGCGCGTCTCGATGCTGAAGGTCACGTCGTCGGCGCCGTCGACGCGCTCGATCGTCTCGATGGCCGTGTCGAGGCGTTCGAGCTCCGACGCCTCGTCCAAGACGTCGAGGCGCTTGTTCGCGGATTCGAGGCCGACGTCCACGATGTCGGCCCCCTCCGCGACGAGCTCCGACTCGACGTAAGCGGCGGCCTCGTCGGGGTCGTCGAAGACGCTCGGCGAGTACGGAGACTCCTTCGAGACGTTCAACACCCCCATGATACGCGGGGGGTGGTCGTCGCCGATCCGCAGGCCGGCGGCGTCCACGGTGTGCATACGTGAGCCCGCGGCGGCCAACGCTATAGAACCCGCGGTCCATCGTGCCGGCGGTGCGCGCCCCTTTTGTCGACACGGCGGCTATCGGGTGGCGATGGGAGCCAGCCCCCCCGCCGTCGCCGTCGTGGACGCCGAGACGTCCGGGAACGTCGGCACGATCGCCCGCGCGATGAAGAACTTCGGCTTCGAGGACCTCTACCTCGTCGACCCGCCGGACCTCTCCCGGGGGTCGGAGGCCTACGGTTACGCCGGGCAGGCGCGAGAGGACGTCCTCCCCGAAGCCGAGGTGGTCGACCTCGACTTCCTCGTCGAGACCTTCCACACCGTGGGCTTCACCGCGATCACGAACGAGGACGCGACCAAGCACGTCCGCTTCCCGTTCCGAACGCCGGACGAGCTCGCGGGGAGCCTCCGCGACGTCGAGGCCCCGACGTGTCTCGTCTTCGGACGCGAGCGCGTCGGCCTCCACAACCGCGAGATCGAGCGCTTCGACGAGGTGTGTTCGATCCCCGCGAGCGCCGACTACCCCGTCCTGAACCTCGGGCAGGCCGCGACCATCGCGCTCTACGAACTCCGCGACCTCACCGTGGACGAGACCCAACTGCCGGACGTCGCCGTCCACCGCGCGACGGAAGACGAGATCGAGGCGTTCTACGATCACTTCGACGACTTCCTCTCGCTCGTTGACTACCCCGACGAGAAACAGGCGAAGACCGGCCGGATGCTGCGTCGGATCCTCGGGCGCGCGCACCCGACGGGCCGCGAAATCAACACCCTCCACGGGATCCTGCGCCGCGCACGCTGGCACATCGAGGGCAACGGCCGGAAGGACTCCGTCGACGACGACGGCTACTGACGTCGGGTCTCGCGCTTGACGCGTTCGCGATAGACGGAGAGACACCCCCAGACGACGAGCGCGACGGCGAAGCCGTACGCGGCGATCTTCGGGACGGTGTAGGGGTCGGGGACGCGCTCGGTGGCGACGGTGCGGACGAGCGCGTAGCCGTCGTCCGTCCGGAGGACGGCCGCGGGGTACGACTGCCTGCTCGTCGCGTTCCCGTCGAGGGCGTCGCGGATCGGCGCGGGAGCGTCGGCGGGCGCGACCGCGAGGTCGGCGGCGACGGCGCGCGCCGAGACCGGCGTCGCGTTCAGCGTGAACGTCTCGCCGTCGATGCGGGCATCGAGGCGGTAGTACTGGTCACCACGGTCGTCAGCGAGGAATCGGACCTCGGTGAGACGTTCGACCTCCGGCGGAACCTCGTCGACGGGCCGGGTGACGGTGTCGTTCGCGGCCTGTCGGACGACGGTTAGCTGCGAGTCGACGCCGTACCCGACCGCTGGAAGGTGGTAGAGTGAGTGGACGGCTTCGCCGTCGTCAGCGCCGAACGGCGTCGCTCCGTAGGTGTACTGCGTGTCGAGGCCGGGCGGGTCGCCGACGACGGGCTGCGTGAGGATCGCGAGGCCCACGAGGAGCGCGAGAAGGGTACGTGCGGAGACCATACCGAACCGAACGGGCGCGCGCCCGATAATACGATCGGCGTCGCCCCACACCACGCTCCGTTCGCGTCTCCGTGCCTCCGACGGGGCGGACGCGTCAGTCGTCGGCGCGCTCGTAGCCGTGCCGGCCGCTCGACGGGACGTGCTCGCTGTGGACGAGGCGGACGTAGGCGAGCCGGGCGCGCTCGCGGGCGTCGTCGAAGACGGCGAAGCGGTCGCGTTCGACGACGACGAAGCCGGTGAAGACCGCGAGGAAGCCGACGGCGGTCGTGGGGCCGACGCCTTGACCGAGCAGGGCGACGCTCATCACGGTGGCGACGACCGGTTCGAGGTAGCTGACGAGGTGAACGGTGCTCGGACCGGCCCGATCGAGGAGCTCGAAGTAGAGGAGGAAGGCGAGCACACCCGAGATGCCGGTGAGGTAGGCGAGGGAGGCGATCGATCCGGGGGTCCAGTGGATCGCGGCGAACGACTCGCCGCGGAGGCCCGCGCCGCCGAAGAGCAGCGCGGCGCCGACGAGCATCGTCCACGCCTGCATCGACCGGAGGGGGAGCGACGTGGCGAGCGGGCGAGTGAGCACGCCGCCGAGCGCGAAGGTCGCGGTACCGAGGACGACGAGGCCGACGGGCACGAGGCCGACGCCAGCGAGCGCGCCACCGCCGGGTGCGGCGATCGCGACGACGCCGAGGATCCCGAGGCCGAACCCGACGAGTTCGACGCCGCCGATCGAGTCCTCCGAGAGGACGAGGCTGGCGAAGACGGCGGTGAGGATGGGTGCGAGCGAGACGATGACGGCCGCGACGGCGCCGGGGACGTGACGCTCGCCGAGGTAGAGGAGCCCGTGATAGACGGCGATGACGAGGACGCCGCCGATGGTCACTTGGAGCCACTCGGCGCGCGTCCGCGGGAACCAGCGCGCGGTCGTGTAGGCGGCGTAGCCGAGGACGACGAGACCGGCGATCCCGAAGCGGAGGGCCGCGAAGAGCAGCGGCGGGAAGGCGTGGAGGCCGGTCTGGATGGCGACGAACGACGTCCCCCAGAACGCCGCGAGCGCCACGAACATCGTGGCGGTGGCGCGGGGGCCGTGGAGGGTATCTGCGAGAGACATCTGTCTACGAACGGGTAGTGGACGAGCGGTGTTAAACTTGTCTACAAAGACTTCAGTATAACTGGGATATTCCTCTAACCTAATGCATTACGATGAGAAATGTACGGTATCACGGCGCACGTCGGTGGCGCCTCCGGTCGGGTCGAGCGGTCGCGCCGTCCCGGTGGAGTATTACGGCGGTCGCGCGATCGGTCCCGTATGGACGAACGGGACGTGCGCCTCCTGAAGGCCATCTCCGACCTCGGTACCGGAAGCCCCGAGCGGCTCCACGAGGAGACGGATATCCCCGTCTCCACCATCCACTACCGGCTGAACAGTCTCCGCGAGGAGGGAATTATCGAAAACGACCTCTACGATCTCGACCTCGACGCGCTCGGTCTCGGCGTCACGGTCGTCATCGAGGTGTACACCTCTTACAGCGGGAGCTACCGCGGCGTCGCGGCCGAGCTCGAGGAGATCGAGGGCGTCACGCAGGTCTTCTTCACGATGGGCGAGTACGACTTCATGGTCCTCGCGCGCCTCCCCGACTCGGACGCCGTCGAGCGCCTCATCACCGACTTCGAGGCCATCGAGGAGGTCGACCGGACGAACTCGACGTTCGTCACCTCGCGGACGAAGGACACGCCGCGGCCCCTCCAGGCCTACTCGCTCGACACGCTCGTCGACGCGCTCGTCGACGAGTCGGAGTGATCTCTAAAACGCCGTCGGAACCTCGGGCTCGGTTCAGCTCCGCTTCTGTATCTCCTCGCGCAGCACCTCGCTGACGAGATCGCCCTCCGCCTTCCCGCGGAGCGCGCCCATGGCCTCACCCATCAGACCGGAGAACGCCCCCATGCCCTCCGCCTCGATCTGTTCGGCGTTTCGCTCGACGACGTCGACGACGGCCTCGCGCACGACATCCTCGTCCGCCGAGCCCAGACCCGCTTCCTCCGCGGCTTCCGCGGCCGTCCGATCCGGCTCCTCGGCGAGCGTTTCGAGCAGTTCGGGGACGCCCTCCTGGGTGATCTCGTCGTCGGCGACGAGATCGAAGACGCCGTGGAAGTGCTCGTCCGCGAGGTTTTTCACAGGTATGCCGTCGCGCCGGAGGCTCGTCACCGTCGACTCCACGGTGCGTGCCGCGAGGTTCGGGTCCACGCCGCGTTCCACCGCGTCCTCGAAGAGCCGCCATCGCCGCCCGTAAGCGACCTGCTCGGCGACGTCCTCGGTCAGGTCGAACTCCGCGACGTAGCGCTCGACCTTCTCCGTGAGGAGCTCGGGGACCTCGATCTCGCTCGGGTCGGGCTCGACGGGCGGGACGTCCGTCTCGGGATACATCCGCGCCGCGCCGGGGAGCGGACGGAGGTACTCCGTCGTCCCGTCCTCGTTCGCCCCGCGGGTCTCCTCCGGGACGCCCTCGATCGCGGTCCGCGCGCGGTCGGCCGCGGCCTCCGTCGCGCCGCGAGCCACGTCCGCCTCCGCGGCGACCATCGCCACGGCGTCCTCGGGGCCGGCGTCGACCGCCTCGCGCAGGGCCTCGACCTCGTCTTCGGTGACGCCGTACGCCGGCAGTTCGTCCGTGTGGAAGATGCCGCCCGCGCCGTGGCGTTTCGCGTGGTCGGAGAGCTCCGTCCCCAGCCGACGGTCCGGCTGGAGCTCCCGCCCGACGATCCCGTCGAAGCCGTAGAGTGGCACCGCGAAGACCAACCCACCGGCGTCGAGCGCCCCGCGGACCACCGAGGACTCCGTCTCCGCGAAGACGTCCGTGACGTCCTGGACCTCGCCGACGCTCGCGTCCCGCCCGTCGAGCTCGTCGGCGATCTCCAGGAGTCGGACCTGCCGTTGCACCTCGAAGCGCACCAGGTCGTCGATGTCGTCGAGGCTCTGGACGCCCTTCATCTCGACGCGCGCGCCCTCGGCGATGGAGACGTTCACGTCCTGTCGGATCGTCCCGAGGCCGCGTTTGACCTGTCCGGTCGAGCGCAGCAACATCCCGATGCGCTCGGCGGCCTCGCGGGCCTGCTCGGGGCTGCGGATGTCGGGCTCCGTGCCGATCTCGACGAGCGGGATGCCGAGCCGATCGAGCGCGAACGTCGCGCCCGAATCGCTCTCCTCGACGCGCGCTGCGGACTCCTCCTCCAGCATCATGTCCTCGATGCCGACGGGTCCCTCGCTCGTCTCGATCTCGCCGCTTTGCGCGACGAGCGACGAGCGCTGGAAGCCGCTCGTGTTCGACCCGTCGATGACGACCTTGCGCATCACGTGGGCCTGATCGAGCGGCGTCATGTCCATCAGCGCCGCGACCTCGAGGGCGACGTCGAGCGCCTCCCCGTCCATGCGGTGGGGGGGCTCGTCGTCCTCCTCGACGAGACACGTCGTGTCGAAGCCGAGGTACTCGAACTCGCGTTCGACCTGCGACTCCTCGAGGGCCGCCTCGTCGATCTCGCCGAGCTCGCTCTTCGTCGGGTGGAGGTAGCGCGTGAACGTCCGCGTGTGTTCTTCGGGTTCGCGTCGCGTCGTCGGGCACGCGCAGAAGAGCTTCGTCGCCGTATCGAGCTGCTGGTGGATCTCGAGGCCGGCGACCAGCCCCAGGTCCTCGTAGTCGAAGTCGCCGTCGGTCATTACGTCAGGATGTGCGGCCGAACCGTAAAAAACCGTTCAGTGCGAGTCGTCCGCGTCGCGTCGCGCACCGACGGCCGCCCACGCCCGTTCTACGACGCGATCCCGGATCTCCCTCGCGCGCGCGGCGTCGTAGTCGGGCGCCACCGCGTCGCCGCCCGCGGTGTCGATCGCCACCGACGCGAGGTCGCGCCGCCGCTGGAAGAGCGTCGCGCTCACCGCGGCCGTCTGAACCCGATCGTGCGGGAGGACGCGCGTCCGGCGCGTCCAGAACCCCCGGCGGACGACCGCGTGGTCGTCGGTGAGGGCGACGCCGACGTTCCGCCACTGCAGGTGCGCGGCGACCGGTGCGAGGACGAGGAGGAGCGCGGGCGCCCACGCGTACGGAACCGGCGTGAAGAGCGCGTCGACCGCCGCCGTGAGCGCGAGGAGACCGCCGACGCCGAGCGCGTAACGGATCGCGTACCGCTCTCGCGCGCGCGTCGGCGGGCGCTCCATCGCCACGTCCGCGAACGGTTCGAGGTCGCGGGCGAGCGAGAAGACGTCAGCCCGGGTCGCCAGGGGCACCGCGGCCGCCGACCCGCCGGTCGTGTTCGACCCCACGGATCCGGCGGTCACGACCGACAGCGACGCGTACCCGAACGCGCGTTCGAGCGCCGTCTCCTCGACGGCGAGCGTCTGGAGCTTCTCCAGCGGGATCGTCCCCGTGTAGCGTCGGCCGAGCCCGCGTTCGTACCGGAGGTCGTCGCCGGCGCGCACGAGGCGGAACGCGTAGTAGCGCGCGAACGTCCGGGCCGCGCTCGCCAGCCAGAGTCCGACGGCGGTGAGGAGCGCCACGAGGAGCGCGACGACGGTCGTGACGCCCGCGAGGTCGCCGACGAGCGGGGCCAACAGCGGCTGGACGACCGGCTGGGCGACGAAGACGACCGAGAGGAGCCGCACGTCGAAGGAGAGCGCGCTGGCGAGCAGCAGCCGACGGTGCCCGAGATCGAAGATCACTTCGCTCGCGTCGTCCATCGCGCCCCCCACCACGTCGCCCGTCGAACCCGCCGTCCCGCCGGCGCGCACGCCGTTCGAGCCCTCGGTCACCCCGTCCGCGTTCGCGGCCGCGGCCGCGCGCTTCAGCCGCCTGAGCTCGGTCTGGAGGTCCTCGGCCGCCGCGGCGCTCACGCACTCCAGCACGGCCTCCGTGTCCCCCCCGCCCGCCGTCTCGACACGGACGGTGGCGAGTCCGAGCACCCGCTGCCCGATCGTCCGCGAGACGTCCACGTTCTGGACGCGCTCGATCGGGATCTCGCGTTCGCGCCGCGACAGCACGCCCGATCGGAGTTCGAGCGTCGTCCCCGCGAGGGCGTACGTGAAGCGCCGGTAGCGTGCGACCTCGTAGCCGACGAGGACGAGGAGGGCGAGCGCGAGCGCGACCACGATGAGTCGCCGATCGACGAACGGGATCGAGGCCGCGCCCGCGAAGCCGACGACGACCCCCCAGCCGAGATTCACGGCCCGCCGGCCGATCCGATAGACGACGGTGAGCGGGTGGAGTCTCATACGGCGCCGGTGGGTTCGCTCTCGATGGCGAGATCGCGCAGGCGTTCCTGCAGGGTGGTCGCGCGCTCGGCGGCCAGCCCCGGGATCGAGACGTCCGCGCCGCGCGACCCCGCGGTGTAGACGACGACCGTTCCGAGCCCGAGGAGGCGTTCGAGGGGGCCGCGCTGGCTGTCGACGTGCTGGACGCGGACGTACGGGACGATCGTCTCGACGCGCGTGAGGACGCCGCGCTCGATGTAGAGCGTGTTCGTGCGGACCTCGTACCGCCACGAGCGATACCGGAGGCCCGCGTAGGCGACGCCGAGGACGAACACGACGCCGAAGGCGGCGCCCGCGACGACGAGCGGTGGGAGGGCGAGCGAGAACGGGTCGACGAACGCGATCGCACCGGCGACGACGGCGACGACGGCCGCGGTGACGAGCGCGCCGGCCGACCACTGCGCGAGGACGCGGGTGTGGAGGCGCTCCATACCTCGGCGTTCGGGCGCGCGATGAAAGAACTCGGGGGTCGCGACCGAGCGCGCCAGCCTGCTGTCGAGGTCGTCGTCCGTCGGCGTGTCACGCGGCCCCCTGAGGTGTTCCCCCGCTATCACGCGATGGCGCGGCCGTCTGACGGTCCGCGTGGCCTACTCGCGCCTTCGATCGATCAGCGCTCGTGTCCGGTCAGACCGGCCAGCGGTCGGTCTGACCTACTCCTCGTCGCCGAGGATCCCGCGGTGCGTCATCTTCTCCGGGTCGAGCACCTCATCGGCCTCCGCCTCGGTGAGGTAGCCCTCCTCGACGGCGACCTCACGGACGGTCTTGCCCTCCGCGATGGCCGTCTTGGCGACCTTGCTGGCCTTGTCGTAGCCGATCGCGGGGTTGAGCGCGGTGGCGAGGGCCATCGAGCGTTCGACCTGCGCCTCGCAGTGCGCCTCGTTCGCCTCCAGTTTCGCCACGAACTTCTCCGCGAACGCCTCGCTCCCGTTCGCGATCAGCGTCGCGGATTCGAGGAAGTCGAAGGCGAGCACGGGCTTATAGAGGTTGAGGTCGATCTGACCCTCCGCGGCCCCCGAAGAGATCGCGGCGTCGTGGCCGACGACCTGCTTGTGGACCTGATTGATCGACTCCGCGACGACCGGGTTGATCTTCCCCGGCATGATCGAGGAGCCGGGCTGATTCTCGGGCTGTTCGATCTCGCCCAAGCCGTTGCGCGGGCCGGAGGCGAGCAGTCGGAGGTCGTTCGCGATCTTGTTCAGGCTCCCCGCGACGGTGCGGAGGGCGCCGTGGGCCTCGTTCATCGCGTCGTGGGCGGCCTGCGCCTCGAAGTGGTTGTCCGCCTCGCGGAACTGGACGTCCGTCTCCTCGCTGATGTACTCGGCGGCGCGCTCGGGGAACTCGGGATGGGTGTTGAGCCCCGTCCCGACGGCGGTCCCGCCGAGGGCGAGCTCGCGGAGGTGCGTCTTCGTGTTCTCCACGCGAGCGAGCCCCTTCTCGATCTGGGCGCGATAGCCGCCGAACTCCTGACCGAGCCGGACCGGCGTGGCGTCCTGCAGGTGGGTGCGCCCGGTCTTGACGACGCCGTCGAACTCCTCCTCTTTGGCTTCCAGGGCGCCGACGAGCGTTTCGAGGGCCGGACCGACGTCCTTCTCGACGGCGACGAGCGCGGCGACGTGCATCGCGGTCGGGATGACGTCGTTCGAGGACTGCCCGAAGTTCACGTGGTCGTTCGGGTGGATCTCCCGCGTGCCGACCTCGCCACCGTAGATCTCCGTCGCGCGGTTGGCGATGACCTCGTTGGCGTTCATGTTCGTCGAGGTCCCGGAACCCGTCTGGAAGACGTCGACGGGGAACTGATCGTCGTGCTCGCCCGCGATGACCTCGTCCGCGGCCGCGATGATCGCCTCGGCCTTGTCCTCGGGGACAGTGCCGAGATCGCGGTTGGCCTGCGCGGCGGCCTTCTTCACGGCGCCGAGCGCGTGGACGAACGCGGGCTGAAAGCCCCGCCCGCTGATCGGGAAGTTCTCGACGGCGCGCTGGGTCTGTGCGCCCCAGTAGGCGTCCGCGGGGACTTCCATCTCGCCCAGGCTGTCCGACTCGATCCGGTAGTCTCCGTCGTCGCTCATGGGCGGTGGGTCGCGCGGCGGCGCGTAAAACCCACCGGTCCGCTCCGGCGTCGAAACCCACCGACGCGCTACGTCCGCTGTCATGACTGACTCGGACTGTTGTTAATAATAACTATTTTGTAGCTGAGCGACCCAGCTCCTAACGAGCACACCATGACAGAAAACGATTCGGACGAGCGGCTTTCGCGGCGACACTACCTGACGGCAGCGGGTGCGACGGGCGTGGCGGCGCTGGCGGGCTGTGCAAACGGCGGGGGCGGGGGCGGGAGCGGAGGCGGCGAAGGTGGCAGCGGCGGGTCGAACGAACTGGAGATCCTGCACGGATGGACGGGCGGTGACGGGCAAGCGGCCTTCCAGAGCATGCTGGAAGGGTTCAAGCAGGCGTACCCGGACGTCACGGTCAACGACAAGGCGATCGGCGGCGGCGGGAACACGAGCCTGAACACGCGTATCAACGTTCGGCTCGGCAACGACAACCCGCCGAGCTCGTGGGCGGAGTGGCCCGGGAAGAACCTCCTCCAGTTCACCGAAGCGGGCCTCCTCGGCGACATCGAGGAGTCCGTCTGGAGTCAGAACGACATGAAGGAGGCGTACGTCTCCGGGCCCCAGGAGGCCGCCAAGCCCGACGGTATGTACGTCGCCGTGCCGACGAACATCCACCGGATGAACAACCTCTTCTACAACCCCTCGGTCGTCGAAGAGGCCGGTGTCGACGTCAGCGCCATCGAGACGCCGAGCGACCTCACCGACGCCCTCGCGCAGGTCGAGGAGAACACCGACGCCGTCGGCATGGCCCAGTCCAGTCAGTCCCCGTGGACGACGCTGCAGCTCTGGGCGGCCATCTACCTCGGTCAGGCCGGCTGGGACACCTACCAGCGCTTCATGGCCGGCGAGGCCGACGTCGGCCCCATCGCCGACGCGTTCAAGACCCTCAACGCCTACAGCGACTACTTCAACTCGGACGCCGGCACCGTCGGCTGGCAGGAGGCCAACAACCTCATCATCAACGGCGGCGCCGCCTTCTTCCACCAGGGCGACTGGGCCGCCGGCATGTACGCCGGCACCGACGACTTCGAGTACGGCACCGACTGGGACTGCGTGACGTTCCCCGGGACGGACGGGCTGTACGCGCTGAACATGGACTCGTGGGTCTTCCCGTCGAACAACCCCTCGCCGGAGGCCACGGAGAAGTGGCTCACCTACGTCGGCACCAAGGACGCCCAGGTCCGTTTCAACACGGAGAAGGGCTCCATCCCGCCGCGCAGCGACGTCTCCATGGACGAGTTCGGCGAGTTCCAGACCAACCAGTACAGCGACTTCCAAGAGTCCACGGCCCAGCCCCCGAGCGTCGCGCACGGGCTGGCGACGACGGCGGAAGTCCTGAGCAACCTCCAGACCGCTATCAGCCAGAGCTACTCCGGCTACTCCGATTCGGCGGCCGAGGAGACCGCACAGGCCTTCGTCGACGCCTTCGACAACTGAGCGAGCGATGCGTGGAAAGCTCGCAGCGTATCTCGGCCGGCTCGTCCGCCGGAACCGGATTCGCGCCGACGGCGGCGAGGTGAACGCCACCCGCGACAGCGGGCTCGTGAGCGACGAGTTCACCTCGTCGCTCCCGTACTGGCTCCCGCCGTTCGTCGTGATGGGGCTGGCCGTCTACGGGGCGATCCTCTGGAACTTCTTCCTGAGCCTCACGGACTCCTCGGGGTTCGGCGCGCCGGACTACGCGAACCTCGACTTCGAGATGTACGCGAGGGCGTTCGCCGATCCCGTCTTCATCGGGGCGTTGCGAAACACCTTCGCGCTCCTCGTGGCGTTCACCGTCCTCTGTCTCGTCGTCGGCCTCGTCGTGGCCGTCCTCGTCGATCAGGGCATCCGCTACGAGAACACCTTCCGGACGATCTACCTGCTCCCGATGGCGCTCTCGTTCGTCGTCACCGCCCAGTTCTGGCTCTGGATGTACAACCAACAGAACGGGCTGGTGAACATCATCCTCGGCGTCGTCGGCCTCGGCCCCTACGAGTGGATCGGGAACCCCTCGCTCGTGCTCGGCGCGGTCGTCTTCGCGCTCATCTGGCAGTTCAGCGGCTACGCGATGGTCGTCTACCTCGCCGGCCTGCGCGCGATCCCGACCGAGCAGTTCGAGGCCGCGCGCGTCGACGGCGCGACCACCCTCCGCATGTACTGGCGGGTCATCATCCCGCAGCTGAAGGGTGCGACCATCTCGGCGTCCGTCGTCCTGATGGTGTTCGCGCTGAAGGCGTTCGACTTCCTCTACTCCCTCACCGGGAGCTACTACCCACCGAAGGGGTCGGACATTCTCGCGACGATGATGGTTCGGCAGGCGTTCGTCGCCAACAACCGGGCGTACGCCGCCGCGATCGGGATCATGCTGTTCGCGCTGGCGCTGGTCGTCGTCGCACCGTACCTCCTCTACCAGTACCGCGCAGGTGAACTATGACAGATACGAACACATCCTCCGGACGGAGTTGGCGCTCGACGGCGCTGTACGCCGTCCTCGTCCTCCTGGTGGTCTTCTACCTGCTGCCCCTCTGGACGGGGCTGATGACCTCCATCAAGGCGGACGTTCTCGCGACCGCACCGTTCCTCCCGCCCGCGCCCGCCGGTTTCACGAACATCCACTGGACGCGCGCGATCAACGCGCTCGCGGGCGGGTTGGTGAACAGTCTGATCCTCGCCATCCCGGCGACGATCCTCTCCGCCCTCCTCGGGAGCATGGCGGCCTACGGGCTGACGACCCTCGATTGGCGCCACCAGGTGCCGATCCTGATGCTGTTCATCGCCGGGATCTTCATCCCCTATCAGGCCGTCCTCATCCCGCTCTCGAAGTTCTGGGCGTCCGTCGTGCCCGTGAGCGACCTCGTCGGCTACGTCGGACTCGCCGGCTGGGTCGGCGATCTGATCGGCCTCATCCTCTCGCACGTCGCGTACGGGATCCCGATCTGTACGCTGCTCTTCCGGACCTACTACAAGGACTTCAACGGGGAGATGATCGAGGCCGCGCGGATCGACGGTGCGACGACGCACACGATCTACCGCCGGATCATCCTCCCGCTCTCCGTGCCGATGTTCGCGGTGACGCTCATCTATCAGTTCACCCAGGTCTGGAACGACCTCCTGTTCGCGCTGGTGCTCGTCGGCCCGGGGGCGGGTGCGCCCGTCACCGTCCCGCTCAGCCAACTCGGTGCGAGCCTCTCCGAGGTCGGCTTCGGGATCCGGATGGCCGGCGCGTTCGTCGCCGCGCTCCCCACGATCATCGTCTACGTCCTGTTCGGCGACCAGTTCGCAGAAGGGGTCTCCACCTAACACACTATGGCTAGACTCGAACTCGACGACATCACGAAGCACTTCGACGACGACGGCGAGACTATCGTCGCCGTCGACGACGCCAGCATCGACATCGACGACGGCGAGTTCCTCGTCCTCGTCGGCCCCTCCGGGTGTGGGAAGTCCACCACCCTCCGGATGATCGCCGGCCTCGAAACGATCACGGAGGGCGAACTCCGCATCGGCGGCCGACGCGTCAACGAGGCCAAACCCCGCGACCGGGACATCGCCATGGTGTTCCAGTCGTACGCGCTCTACCCGCACATGACGGTGCGGGAGAACATGAGCTTCGGTCTTGAGGAGTCCACCGACCTCTCCGAGGCCGAGATCACCGAGCGCGTCGAGTCCGCGACGGACACGATGGGCATCAGCGACCTCCTCGATCGGAAGCCCTCGGAGCTCTCCGGCGGCCAGCAACAACGCGTCGCGCTCGGGCGCGCGATCGTCCGCGAGCCCGAGGTCTTCCTCATGGACGAGCCGCTCTCGAACTTGGACGCGAAGCTCCGCGCGCAGATGCGCACGGAGCTCCAGCGTCTCCAGGAGGACCTCGACACCACAACCGTCTACGTCACGCACGACCAGACGGAGGCGATGACGATGGGCGATCGCATCGCCATCCTCAACGACGGGATCCTCCAGCAGGTCGCCACGCCGCTCGAAGCCTATCACGCGCCCGCGAACCAGTTCGTCGCGGGGTTCATCGGCGAGCCGTCGATGAACTTCTTCGACGTCGACCTCGAGGGCGACTCGGTCGTCGGCGACGGCCTCGACTACCCCGTGAGCGACGACGTCCGCGCCAAACTCGACACCGACGCGCTCGTCCTCGGCATCCGCCCGCAGGACATCGAGCTCGTCGACGCGGTCGAGTCGGGTCACGACGTCGCCGTCACCGTGGACGTGGTCGAGCCGATGGGCGACGAGAACAACGTCTACCTCACGTTCTCGGACACCGCGGGGAACGAGACGTTCATCGCCAACGTCGACGGCCGGACGCTCGTCGACGAGGGCGACGACATCGTCGCGCGCATTCCGGAGGAGGCGGTCCACTTCTTCGATCGTCGGAGCGGAGAGGCGCTACGCAACCGCGAGTTCGACGGCGACGCCGACGTCGACCTCTCGCTCTAAGCGCTCTCGTCTCCACGCGCCTCGACGGCCGGTATCGGTGTGACCTTGTACGGGCCGACCCGCGTCGTGGTTCGGAGACGACGCTCCCCGGCGCGTCTTGCCGACACATCGTCGCTTAGATCGGGAACGGTCGCCCCCGAGCCGACCCTGTTACCGTCCCGCACCGTGTGAATAGACCGGGAGCCATCGCCGATCCGAAGACCTCATCAAGTGAGAAAGACACCCCGCGATGCGGTCGCCCTTTTCGATGACGTGTGGTTCGTTCTCACCGCGGACGAGCCGATCTCGGGACACCGGCGGGGAACGGTGGCGATGAGACCGGCGTATCAGTCCTCTTCGGTGACCAAGCCGTTCTTGATGCCGCTGACTATCTCTTCGAGGTCCTCGGAGTCCGCGTCGATGTCGATGTCCAGTGAGAGCGCGTGAGGTTCGGACGCCGGACCCGATTCGTTCGCGGCGCCGTTACCGGTGACGCGCGCTGCCGCGTCCTGTGCCTGCTCTGCCGCCTCGCGGGCCTCGCGAGCGGCCTCTCTGGCTTCCTCGGCCGTCTCGGCGATTTCCGTGACGAGTTCCCCGACGGACTCGACGTCCGAGAGGTCTTCGAGTCCGCCCGCAGCCGCCTCTGCGGCCGCGTCCTCGGTTTCCGCCGCGACGGCTTCGGCTTCCGAGGCCGTCTCTTCGGTCCCGGCGGCTCCCTCCTCAGCAGCCGCTTCGACTCCGTCGGTCGTCTCTTCGACTGCTTCGTCGCTCGCCTCATCGGCCTCTTCGCCCGCCGCCGGCTCTGCCTCGCCGGCTCTCTCCGTGGCTTCTCCCTCCGTCGTCTCCGACCCCTCCTCGGCCACCGCCTCTTCTGACTCGTCGGACGGCGACTCCGCAGTCCCCTCGTCGGATTCCGCGGTCTCCTCCGCGGGCTCGGTCGCGTCCTCCGGTTCCTCGTCGAGGGAGATCGTGATTCCCGGGCCCGCGCCGATGTCGATCCGGACGGTGTCGTCCTCCTCGGAGAGCTCGACCGAACCGCCGTCGGGAACGGGGTCCCCGACACCACCGTCGGCCTGTAGGTCGTCGGACCCGGACGTTTCGCCGCCTTCGTGGCCCGAACTCCCTGTGTCGATTTGGATGCCGTCGGGAAGGTCGACGTCCCGTAAGTCGGCGTCGCTATCGAGGCTGATTTCGGTGCCGGACTCCTCGTCGACGGTTATCTCCACGCTCGGCTCGTCGCCGACCGAGATCTCGATCTTCCCGGCGTCCTCTAGGAGGTCACGCGTCACCTCCTCGGCTGCCTCCGCGACGTCCCCACCGGTCCCCTCCACGGCCTCGGTGAGCGCCTCTTCGGCCTGTGACGCGGGCTCAGGGACGTCCTCGGCCGCTGGCTCGTCAGCTTCGGCCTCCTCGGCACCGTCCTCCGCGGCTCGGGCGGCCGCCTCCGTGGCTGACTCGGCGGTCGTCGTCTGAGCGCTCTCGGCGAGGTCCTCGACGGTTTCGGCGGCGTTCGCCGCGGTCTCGGCGGCGCGTTCCACCTCGTCCGCGGCGTCCTCGACGACCTCGCGGGCGGTTTCGGCCGCGGTCTCCCGTGCCGACGTTCGAGCGACCTCACGCGCGGTCTCGCGGGCGGTTTCCGCCGCGGTCTCTTCGATCGACTCCTCATCGACGGTCTCCGACTCGACCCGCTCCGCGACCCGACGTGCCGTCTCGGCGGCCTCCTCGGCGGTCGTCGCGGTCGTCTGCAGGTCGTCGGCCGTCCTCTCGACCACGTCGGTCGCGGTTTCCTCCGCGAGGTCGCGAGCGACGTCCGTCGCCCGTTCCTCCGCGACGTCCGCGGCGGTGTCGGCCGCGACGTCCGTGGCGACCTCTTCGGCAGCCGACGCGGCGGTCTCTTCGACCACCTTCTCGGCCGTCTCCCTCGCCGCTCGGCTGGCCGCGGCCCGTGCGGTATCGGTCACGACCCGTTCGGCGATGTCCTCGATCGTCTGCTCGATCCGTTCGGACGCGTCCGCCGCCCCGGTTTCATCCGTCGCGTACTCGGCGGCAGAGGCCGCTCGATCGGCGACGCCGGCCGCCTCTTCGGCGGTTTCCCTGGCCGTCTCGACGTCGGCAGAGACGCGTTCGGGAGAAGCCTCCTCGGCGGACCCGACGGGCCCGTTCGCTTCGCTCCCGGCGACCTCCCCGCCGGGGGCTTCTCCGGACTCTCCCGTCGGCCGGTCCGTCGCCTCGACTGCGTCCTCGGACGTCTGGTCGGCCACCGCGGACGCGGAGGACTCAGGGAGTCGGAACCGGTCGTCCTCGTCGCGCTCCAACAGGCCCGCCCACTCGTAGAGATCCAGTAGCGTCGTCACCCCCGTCCTGACGCGGCTGGTCTCCAGATCCTGACCGGCCAGGTCGGCGACGATCGGTACGAGCTCCGCTGCCGTCGTGGGGTTCCTGTCGAGGACTCCCCGGACGTCCTCGGTGAGTTCCCAGTCGGACAGGAGATCCCGCATTCGCTCGCGGCTCCGCTCCCCCTCGCCCTCGGTCAGCGCTGCGGCGATCTCCTCGCCGGCGTCGGTCAGTCGGTGCTTCTGCCGATGGGGCTCGATGATCCCGAGCTCCTCCAGAAATCTGGTCTGGCGCCCGACTGCGTCGGAGACGCTGGTGACGTCCGCGACGTCCGAGGTGTAACGGGGCTCGTCGTCGGCGCCGGCCTCGGCCCACCCGCCGATGATCTCTCGGAGGGTGTCGAGACTGACGCCCTTCGGAATGTGGTGTTCGGTCATCGGCCGAACGTTTCTGAGGATTCATCAAAGATTCAACGGCCGGAACGGTCGGGGCGAATGGCCGGCCGTCGGTCCGCGAGACCGACACGGCGCTTCGAAAACGAAGCGCGGACCGGTCGCGTTCGCACGGAAGCGGCGGATCTGAACAGGCCCCCGCGTCTCGCCGCGGATCGCCGTCCCGCGGCCCTCGTCGACGCTACTCCTCGGGCGTCTTCGTCGTCAGTTCGAGCGCGTGGATCTCCGTCGTCATCGCGTCGCCGAGCGCGTCGTACACCTGCTGGTGTTGATCGACGATGGTCTCGCCCTCGAAGGACGGCGAGACGACGGTCGCGGCGAGGTGGTCGTCGTCGTGTTTCCCCCGCGCACGGGTGACGTCGGCGTCGCACTCGGGCAGCCCGTCCTCGATCCGTCGCTGGACTTCCTCTGGACTCATGGACGGAGAATGGGCGCGCGCGGACAAAAGGGACGCGGAGACGCGAGCGATCGGTCGTCGCCGGCCCGCGATTGCCTCAGGTCCAGCGGTCGAGGCCGGTCTGCGTCACGGACTCCTCGATACGCTCGAAGGCGCGCTCGATCTCGTCCGCGGCGATCCCCCAGTCGTCGACGAGGTAGTCGCGCGCGGCGTCGAGGTCCGGGTCGACGTCGTCGTCGTAGTCGTAGTCGTCGGTGACGTCGGGATCGAGGAAGAGCTCGCGGATGCGATCGGCGTCGTCGATGTACTCGTCTTCGTCATCGAGGACGGCCCAGAGGTCGCCGTGCTCTTTGACGGCCTTCAACGCGGTCTTCGGGCCGTAGCCGGAGAGTCCGTCGTTGAAGTCGGTGCCGCAGAGGATGCCGACGTCGACGAGTTGCTCCCACGTGACGTCGTGTTCGGCGAGAGTGGCCTCGAAGTCCATGCGCTCGACGTCGCCCGTGCTCGTGAGCTGGCGCAGCGTGAGGGGCGCGCCCAAGAGCAAGCAGTCGTAGTCGTCGCTGCCGACGTAGCGGACGTCCTCGTCCGTCCGGGCCATGTGGGAGGCCTGGGCTTCGCCCTCGGCAGGCGCCTCGATCATCGGGACGTCGAGCAGGCGGAGGAGTTCGCGCGTCGTCTCGTGGATGACGTCGGTGAGGCGCTGGGTCTGCGAGTCGAGGCGCGCGACTTCGAGGGCGTCGCCCGCCTCACGGGCTTCTTCGAGCTTCGCCTCGCGCTTCTCGCGCTCCTCGCGGCGCGACTCGACCTCCTCGTCCTTCAGGCCGACGACGCGGCCGTCGAAGACGAAGACCGGCGTGAGATCGTTCTCGAAGAACTTCGGGAGGCCCCGCACGACGCCGATCAGGTTCGGGACCTCGGTCCCGTCCGCGGTCGTGTACGCGTCGTCGCGGGTGAACCTGACGGTCGTCGTGAGGTACTTGTAAAGCCAGTTGTGGGCGTCGACGGCGACCGCCCCGTCGAGCTCGTCGAATCCGACCTCCTCGATGACGGCGAGCTGCCGGAGGTCCGCGTTTCCCATACCCGCCCTATCGGCGCGCGGGCCTTAACGCTCGCCTTCGCCGGCCGGCGCGTCGACGATCGGCGGCGGACCGTCGCGCGAGTTGACGAAGGCCCGCTCGTCGTCACTGAGGTCGCGTTCGCGGTAGACGTCGAGGCCGGCCGCGTAGCGCGCCTCCCGTTCCTCGCACGGCCGTTCGAGGACGAGCTCCGCCAGTCCCGCCCGCTCGCCCGTGTAGCCGAACCCCGCCTTGTGGAGCGCCTCGTAGGCGTAGGGGTTGTTGACGTCGATGCGGACGCGCGCGTAGTCGTCGCGGAGGTGGTCGGCGGCGAACGCACAGAGGCGCGCGCCGATCCCCTCGCCGCGCCGGTCGGCCCGAACGGTGACGTAGCGGAGGACGGCGGCGTCGGGATCGGCGTGGTGTCGATTGAACGAGACCGCGCCGAGCACGCCCTCGGCCTCGGCCTCCCGGGCGTCGGGCGGCCATCCCTCGCGGTCGAGCACCCCGTCCGCGACGGCGACGGCCGTCCCGGCGTCGCCCGTGACGAACTTCCCGGCGTAGGCGAAGCGCCGCCAATCGAGTCGGAGGCGGGGGGCGTCCGGGGGCCGTCCGAGCAGGGCGAACTCCATGCCCGTCGTGGGGGCCCGACGCCCTTGTGGGTGGCGTCGCTTCGGGCGAACCGATACGGGAAAGCCCCGACCGACCCAAGCGCGAGTATGTCGCTCCTCGACGTCGATCGCCGGACGGTCCGAACGTTCGCTCTCGCCGACCTCGTCGCCATCGTCGCGTTCGTGCTCGTGGGCGAGTACCAACACGGGATGCTCGTCTACACCGCGACGCACCCGCTTCGCTTCCTCGGCGTCCTCGCGCCGTTCCTCGTCGGCTGGATCGCCGCGGCACCGCTCCTCCGGGCGTACAGCGTGCGGACGCACGACCCCCGCGGACTCGTCGGCTGGACGCTCGCGTCGTGGCTCGCGGCCGACGTGCTCGGACAGGCCCTCCTCCTCTCGGGCGCGTTCCCGATCGGCTACGACCCGATCTTCGCGGTCGTGGTCGCCGTCTTCGGCTCGCTGTTCCTCCTGCTCACGCGCGGCGTGGCGTACGCGACGCTGCGCCGCTGAGCGCGTGCCGCTTCTCGTCGGTTTCGACCGATACTATCGAATCAGCCGATCTATAAGTTATAGGTTGCGTACCCAGTAGTAACAGATCAACTATTCAAAACACTTATATTTGATCTCTGCATAGTATGGAATACATTATGACGAGTTATTACGACCACATCTTGGGCCTGATCCCCCTCGCGTTCGTCGCCGTCGCCGCGGCGGTCACCATCTTCGGCTACTCGACGACGGTCGCGATACCCGCGGCGGGTGGTGTGGGCGTCGTACTCGTCGGTCACGCGCTCTTCGTCCGGGGTCCCACGGACGAGTCCGCGGGCGTCTCCGCGAGCGCGAGCGCGAGTACCCCCGTGGCACCGGGCGCGTCCCCGGACGACCGATCCCCGATGCCGGCCGCCGAGTAACCCCTCAACCCTTTTCCCCGCGGTCGTCTAACCGTCTCGTATGACCGACTGCCTCTACCTCGGGAGCGGCGACGTCGCCGACCTCGCAGAGCCCGCCGAGTACGTCGCCGCCGTCCGCGACGCCTACCGTCAGCGCGGCGAGGGCGCGCCCGCCGAACCCCGAACCAAGCTCGTCAGCGAGGAGCCGCCGGGGATGTTCACGACGTACGCCGCGGTGCTCCCCGAGACCGGCGCGATGGGCGGCTACATGTACGGCGCGGGCTTCGGCGAGCGCGACGCGTGGTTCGTGGCGCCGGTCTTCGACGCCGAGAGCGGCGAGCCGCTCGCGCTCCTCGATGGCGCGAGCATGAACCCCTTCAAGACCGGCGCGGTCGGTGCCGTCGGGACGGACGCGCTCGCGCGCCGCGACGCCACCTCGCTCGCCATCATCGGGAGCGGCGCGCAAGCCCGCGGGCAACTGCGCGCCATCGACACCGTCCGGGACTTAGAGACCGTGTGGGTCTACTCCCCGACGAAGGAGAACCGCGAGGACTTCGCGGGCGAGATGAACAAGCGCCTCGACGCCTCCGTCGCCGCCGTCGCTTCCTCCGCGGCCGCCGTCGAGGACGCCGACATCGTCGTCACCGCCACGAACGCGTCCGAACCGGTCTTCGACGGCGACCACCTCGAACCCGGGGCGCACGTCACCGCGATGGGACAGTACGACCCCGAGAAGCGCGAGCTCGACGCGCGCACCCTCGAACGCGGGACGTACGTCCTCGACCTCGCGGCGCGCGCCGAGACGGACGCCGGCTCGTTCATCCAGGCGAAAGCGGAGGACGCGGTCACCGACGCGGACGTCTACGGCGAGCTCGGGGACGTCCTCGTGAACCGACTGCCGGGGCGCGAGGACGACGAGGAGATCACGATCTTCGACTCCGGCGGCACCGCCATCGAGACCGTCGCGGCCGCGCACATGCTCTACGAGCGCGCCGCCGAGGCGGATCGCGGACAGACGATCGACTTCGCGCCCGCGAGCGAGGCGCTCACCGGCGAGTGACGATCACTCGTCGAGGCGAGCGACGACGCGCTCCCTGATCGACTCGCGCGTCCGGTGACTCCGTTCGGCGTCCGAGGTCACCTCGATCACTTGCGTCCCGTCGCTCGCGAGGCTCGCGCGATAGGCGTCCGCGAAGTCGTCGCCCGCCCCGACGCGAACGTAGTCGAAGCCGTAGAGCGCCGCGGTCGGCGCGAAGTCGAGGCCGTGGGGCGTCCTGAACTGCCCCTCGAACGGCGGATCGAAGGCCTCGATGGGGAGCATGTGGAAGATGCCGCCGCCGTCGTTGTTGACGAGGACGATCGTGGCGTCGACCCCGCAGCGTTCGAGCGCGAGCAGTCCGTTCGCGTCGTGGTAGTAGGCGAGGTCGCCGATCAGGAGGACGAGCGGCTCGTCCGTCGCGCTCCCCGCGCCGAGCGCCGTGGAGGTGATCCCGTCGATCCCCGACGCGCCGCGGTTGCCGAGGACGGTGAGAGCGGCGTCGCGGGGCGCGGCGAAGCGATCGACGTCGCGGACGGGCATGCTGTTCGAGACGACCAGCGTCGCGGGGTCCGGGGCGTCCGCGACGACGCGGCGCGCGATCGCGCCCTCGAAGCGTCCCTCCGCGGCCGTGACTTCGGCCGCGTGGACGCGTTCGGCGCGCTCGAACCCCGGCCAGTCGGCGCTCTCCGTATCGAGGCGTTCGGCGAGTTCGACGGCGAGCAGTCCGGGGTCCGCCGTGACGAGATCGGTCGCGTGGAACGTCGCCTCGCGCCACTCGCCGGCGGGGTCGACGACGAACTGTCGCGCGCCCTCCCGAGCGAGATAGCGACGCAGGGGCTTCGAGGTCGGCGACGCCCCGGTTCGAACGACGACGTCCGGGGCCGGCCAGGCCGCCGTGACGCGCTCGTCGAGGTAGCCGTCGTACGCGCCGTAGACGGGAACGTCAGCGGTGTGCGGCCCGTAGCGGAGCCCCGAGAGCGGATCGGCGAGGATCGGGAAGCCGCTCGCCTCGGCGAGCGCGACCAGCGCGGGCGCGTACCCCCGGTCGGTCGGCCCGGCGACGAGCAAGCCGCGCTCCGCGTTCGTGATCGCCTCCGAGAGGGCGGCGAGCGCGCTCTCGTCGAGCGCCATGCGTCCCGCGGTCGTCGTCACGAACGGACCGTCGCGCCCGCGGGCGGCCAGCGGGTGGTCGTCCGCCCACCCCTCGGGGACGGCGTGTGGCGAGTCGTCCGGCACCGCGGTCGGTTCGAGGGGTTTGGCGAACGGGACGTTCAGGTGGACCGGGCCGGGGTGCGTCCCCGTCGCGGCCGTCACGGCCCGATCGACGCGGACGCGCAGCGAGCGCAGCGTGCGGTCCTCGACGGCGGGCTCGGGGAGGTCGTCGTAGTAGCGGACGGCGTCGCCGTAGAGCTTCTCCTGATCGATCGTCTGGTTCGCGCCGCTGTCGCGGAGCTCGGGCGGGCGGTCCGCGGTCAGGGCGACGAGCGGCACGCGGGCCTGACTCGCCTCGATCACGGCCGGGTGGAAGTTCGCGGCCGCCGTCCCCGACGTGCAGACGAGCGCGACGGGGTCGCCCGCGCGCTTCGCGCGCCCGAGCGCGAAGAACGACGCCGAGCGTTCGTCGAGGTGAGAGAAGACGACGAGGTCGGGGTGCGCGTCGGCGGCGACGGTCAGCGGCGTGGATCGGCTCCCGGGCGCGACGCAGACGGACGACACGCCGGTCTTCGCGAGCTCGTCGACGAGGACGCGCGCGTGGAGCGTCGCGCGGTTGGGCGCGCTCACGCGTCGCCGCCCCCCGAGCGCGCGTCCGTTCCGTCGTCTCCGTCGTCCTCGAAGACGTCGAGAATCGGTCGGTACTTCAACTGGACCTCGTCCCACTCGGTGTCCGGGTCGGAGTCGGCGACGATGCCCGCGCCGGCGAACGGACGGACGCGCGTCTCGTCGGCGAGCGCGGAGCGGAGCGCGACCGCGAACGTCCCGTCGCCCGACCGGTCGAACCACCCGACCGGCGCGGCGTACCACCCGCGATCGAACGTCTCGGTCTCCCGGATCACGCGGAGCGCGGCGTCCGGCGGGAGCCCGCCCACCGCGGGCGTCGGGTGGAGCGCCTCCACGAGGGTGAGGACGTGCGCGTCGCTCGACGCCGTGATCGGCGTGAAGAGGTGCTGGACGGTTTCGAGCTTGCGGACGCGGCGCTCGCCCGTCTCGACGGCCGTCGCGACGTCGTCGAGCTGGTCGCGGATCCGCTCGGCGACGACCTCGTGCTCGTGGCGGTACTTCGACGACGAGCGGAGGTCGGCCGCGAGCTGCTGATCCTCGTCCGGCGTCCCGCCGCGCCCGACCGTCGCCGCGAGCGCGCCCGTCCGGAGCGCGTCGCCGTCGCGGGTGACGAGGCGCTCGGGCGACGCGCCGAAGAACGCCGCGCCGTCCGTCGGCCGGAGCGCGAAGCGAAAGCACGAGGGATAGGTGTCCCCGAGGCGCGCCATCGCGTCCGGGAGCGAGAACGCCCCGCCGAGCGTCACGTCGAGCGCCTGGGCGAGCACCACCTTCTCCAGTTCGCCCGAGCGAATGCGGCCGGTCGCGGCGCGCACCTGCTCGCGCCACTCGGCGCGCGACGTCGTGCGCTCCGTCGCGACGACGCCGGGGGGCGACGCGGCCGCGCGCTCGTCGGGCGCGAAGCGCTCGGTCACGTCCCGAAGCGTCCGCTCGACGGCCGACTCGCTCGCGTTCTCCCCGTGCGCGTTCACGGTCAGCCACGTCTCGCCGGCCCCGGTGACGACCTGCACGTGCGGGAGGACGAACGCGGCGGTCGGGAAGCCGTCCCACGGCCCCGTCCCCGCGTGGCCGTCGTGAAAGGCGAAGCCGCCGAGGAAGCGCGGCCGGGCCACCGCGGGGGCGTCCGCGGGGCGGTCCGGCGACGCGAGCACGTCGTCGGCGCGTTCGCGGACCGCTCCGAAGCGTTCCGCACCGTCGGCGGTCACCTGCGCCGCGGCCCCGTAGCCGACGACGCCGGGTTCGTCAGGCGCCGTCCACACGGCGTTCGGCCGCCCGAGCGTCCGCAGTACGCCCGTCAGCGACGCGTCCGGCAGGCGGACCGTCCGACTGACGAGCCGTGCGGTGTCGGCCCGTGCGATACCCTCGCGTGAATCCATCTACTACGGACTCGGAGTGCGCGCGCCTTAGCCCCTACGACCGACGACGCGTCGGCGCGCTCGACCGCGGGCGCCGCCGCCCGACGAACCGATCGAGGGCGGCAGCGTCACGAGTAGCGCTCCTCGCTCCACGGATCCGCGGTCACGGAGTACCCCCGCTGCTCCCAGTAGCCCCGCTCGGGCTCGGTGAGGAGCGTGACGCCGTCGACCCACTTCGCGCCCTTGTAGGCGTACTTGTGCGGAGTGACGACGCGCAGCGGTCCGCCGTGTTCTCGCGGGAGGGCGTCGCCGTCGTACCCCCACGCGAACAGCACCTCGTCGCGCGCGACGGCGTCGAGCGGGAGGTCGGTCGTGTAGCCGTCGAGGGCGTGGAACATGACGTGCACGGCGTCGGACTCGACGCCGACGGCGTCGAGGAGCGACGTCGCGGTGACGCCCGTGAACTCGCAGTCGAACTTGCTCCAGCCGGTGACGCAGTGGAAGTCCTGCCGTTGCGTCTCGCTCGGGAGCTCACGGAACTCCTCCCACGTGAACGACCGGGGCCGCTCGATCGCGCCGCCCACGTCGAACGACCACGTCTCCGGGCCCCAGTCGGGCGTGCCCCCCATCGAGAGCACGGGGAAGCGTTCGACTTCGCGCTGGCCCGGCGGGAGGCGCTCGTCGCCGAACTCCCGATAGAGGGCCGTGACGTCGCGCACGTCCGTTTCGTCCATACCGACCGACACGTCCCGAACGCCCCTGAGCGTACCGGTACCGGGAACCAGCGCAATACGGAGAGGAAACTATGTTTTCGGATACAGTAATGATAATTCCTCTAATAGTCAAATCGCCCCGCCAAGCTTATACCAAGCGACGCCAAACCTCGGAGTAGACGAATGCCAAAGGTCGAAATCAACATCCCCGACCACATCGAGATGCAGATCGCCCAGCTCGTCGAGCAGGGCGAGTTCCTCACGCGGGAGGACGCGATCAAGGACCTCCTCTCCGCCGGTATCAAAGCGTACAAGACCAGCGGGCCGATGGACGAGGACGAGCCGGGCCTCGAGGACGAGGGCATGATGGGCCACGACGACGAGTACGTCTTCTAACTCGCCTTTTCACGTGTGTGACCGGCTGGCGAGCAAGGTTTAACCCTCGCTGTGTCCAATTCGCGGTATGCACAAGGACGAACTGCTCGAACTCCACGAGGAGATGGTGGAGATCAAAGAGACGTTCTCGGGGTACGAGGGCGTCGACGCGAGCGTCTTCGAGCCGTACGAGGAGCTCGACATCGACCCCTCACACGTCCACAAGTCGAAGAGCGAACACAAGCACGCGGTCTTCGTCCTCGGTAACGCGCTGGCGGTCGCCATGAGCGAGGACGAGTTCTCCAACGCCGGTCGGATCTCCAAGCGCATGGAGGAGCTCGCGGACGACGCCGGCGGCAAGCTGTAGGTCTCCGGAAAACGTTTTACGTCGGTGCCGCCACGGGGGGCGTATGCAGACACGCACGGCCGAGCGCGTCGAGTCGTGGGACGCCCGTCCCTACGAGGGCGGTGCGGACGCGCTCGCCCAACTCGCGGCCGCGGACTTCTCCGGCGTCGTCGCCGTCGGCGGCGCGCACCTCTTCTTCGTCAACGGCCGCGCCGTCGCCGTCGCCGACGGCACCGTCGCGGACGTCGTCGAGGGGTCGGGCGAGTCCCGAAGCGCACCGGAACGGTCCCTCTCCCTCCTCTTGGCGATGCACGAATCGGACGGCGAGACGCGCGCACGCTACTACACGAACGAGACGCCGCTCGCAGAGACCGACGAGGCGCTCCGCGACGCGGGGTTCACGGGCTACGTCGAGCTCTCGGAGAACGTCCTGAGCGGCGACTATTACGTCGCCTACTACGGCGGTCGCTCGTTCCCCGTCGCCTTCGTCGGGAACGTGCCGACGGTGCTCACGGGCGAGGAGGCGTTCGAACGCGCGGCCGACGAAGTCGGCGTCTACGACGTCGTCTCGGTCGACTTCGACTTCCCGGACCTCCCGGAACCCGAGGAGTCGGTCGACGGGACCGACGGTGCGGCGGCCGGGGCCGGCGGCGACGACGCGACGAGGGCCGGAGCGGACACCGAGGTGCGCGGCGACGACGCGGCGACCGTCGGTGGCGCGGCGCTCGCGGACGAGAACGACAGGGTCGACGACGAGGACGCGCACGAGAGCGACGACGCCGGTGGAGAGGGAACTCGCGAGCGCGACGTCCCCGACGAGCTCGCCATCGCGGCCGCCGGACCCGCGGACGACGAAGGGGCCGACGCCGACGGTGGCGCAGGCGGAACCGGCGACGAGAGCCCGGGCGAGGCTGACGACGAGAGCCGGGACGGGACCAGCGACGAGGACGCGGACGACACCGACGCCGGGGATTCCGGTGGCGAATCGGACGCCGCGGCGCTGGAATCGCTCGGGGCCGGTAGCGACTCTCCGGTCGACGCCGACCGCGACGACGGAGCGAGCGATCGACGGGGGGACGTGACGAGCGAGCGTGACGCGCCGACGGCCGACGCCGAAGAGACCGACGCCGTGCAAAGCGACGGTGAAAGGACTGAGACCGCGGAAAGCGACGACGGGGTTGACGTCGGGGCGACGGCGGACGCGCGGACGACGGGACGCGACGCGCCGACGGCCGACGACAGACCCACGGGGGACGACGAACGCCCCGGCTCCGTCGGGGCCGACGAGACGTCTCCGGCGGATTCGGGGCCGGACGCCGATGACGCGGGCGCGGACGGCGACGGGGTCAGAACCGGAACGAAAGCCGACGACGACGCCGACGCCGACGCTGACGGACCGGCGCCGGAGAACGGGACGGAGCGCGTCGGGGTGGCCGAACGCGAGGTGCACGTCGCGGAACTGCGGGAGGCGATCGAGGAGCGAGAAGCGCGCATCGCCGACTACGAGGACCGCCTCGCCGAGCGTGCGGAGCGAGTCGAGACGCTGACGGAGCGGGCCGAGACGGCCGAGGCGGCGGTGGAGGAACGCGACGCGGAGCTCGATCGGCTCCGCGCGGAGCGCGACGACCTCCGCGAGACGGTAGCGACGCTGGAGGATCGCGTCGCGGAGCTGGAGTCGGCGCTCGACGCCGCGGGCGGGCGGGTCGATCCCGCGACCGAGCTCGACCCCGAGACGGCACTCGCGGGGACGAACCTCTTCGTGCGCTACGAGTCGAAGGCCGAGCCGACCCTGGACGCGCTCGGGGAGGCCGACCCCGAGGCGATCGACGCGAACCTCCGGCTCGAACACCACACGAGCTTCGACGCGGTTGACGCCACGGTGTCGGGCGACGACTATCGGACGTTCCTCGAAGCGTCCGCGCCCTATCGGTTCGTCTCGTGGGTCGTCCGCGACCTCCCGTTCGAGATAGACGAGACCGGGCACCGGACCGGCCTCGCGGAGCTCTACGAGGCGATCCCGGAGATCGACCGCGCGGAACTCGACGGGACGGTGGCGGTCGGGACCGAGAGCGGTGAGACGGTGACGGAGTCCTTCGACGTCGTGTTACGCGACGGCATGGGCGATCCGCTCGCCGTCGCGGCGCTGAACACCGGCCGCGGCCCCGTCGACGGCGACGAGATGGAGGCGTTGACGGCGGCGGCGTCGCGGATCAGCGAGGGCGTGGAGACGCTGACGGCGGCGTTCTACGTCACGGCGTCGTTCTTCGAACCGGACGCGCTGGAAGCGGCGAACGATGCGACGTCGGACGGCAGCTTCCTGCGGCGAAGCGAGAAGGAGAGTTACGTGAGAGTCGCTCGCAAACGCGGCTACCACCTCTGTCTCGTGGAGGATCGCGCGGGATCGTTCCACGTGACCGTGCCCGGGCTCTAGTTCTCCGCTTCGGCGGGGGCCTCGATCTTCATCGACTGGAGCTTCTGGACGGTCTCGTCGACCTTCTCGTCGAGTTCCTCGACGAACTCGTGGGTGTGGTCGGTCGTGATCGCGCCCTGACTGGAGGGCTCGATGAGGTTCTCCTCTTCGAGGACGCGGAGGGAGTAGCGGACCTTGTGGTGCGGGTAGCCCGTCTCGTTGGACATCTTGACGATCCCGATGGGCTCGTTCTCGATGACCATCCGGAGCACTTCGAGATGGCGTTCGAGCATATCGACCTCTTTCTCAAGCCGGTCTATCATGGCATTTGTTAACTCGTCGGGACAGCGTTTAAAGGTTGTCCTACGCCCCGGAGAGTGCGGGCGTGTCCCGTGGTTTCACACGGGGAGGGCTTACGTCTTTCTGCCCCGATTAGTGGGCCCGTACGTGGGTAGCCAAACGAGCTCGATACCGCGACGTGTCCACGTCTGTGTACATCTCGGGAACGGGGACCGTAACGAGTTTCACCGAGGGGGCGAAACGTCCGGCGTATGACCGTCACCATCGTCGGCTCGCAGTTGGGCGACGAGGGCAAAGGCGGCGTCGTCGACATCTTCGGCGACGCCGTCGACGTCGTCGCCCGCTATCAGGGCGGCGACAACGCCGGCCACACCGTCGTGCACGAAGGCGAGGAATACAAGCTCTCGCTCGTGCCAAGCGGTGCCGTCCGCGGCAAGACCGGCGTCCTCGGCAACGGCTGTGTCGTCAACCCCGCCACGCTCTTCGAGGAGATCGACGCCCTCCGCGAGCGCGGCCTCGACCCGGACGTCCGGGTCGCGCGTCGCGCACACGTCATTTTCCCGTACCACCGCGTCCTCGACGGCATCGAGGAGGAAGCCAAGAGCGAGGACGGCGAGGAGGTCGGCACCACCGGACGCGGCATCGGCCCGACCTACGAGGACAAGGCCGGCCGGCGCGGCATCCGGGTGGGCGACCTCGTCGACCCCGACCTGCTCCGCGAGAAACTGGAGTACGTCGTCCCGCAAAAGCGCGCGCTCGCCGAGGACGTCTTCGGCGTCGAAGTGGACGAGGCGTTCGATATCGACGCCCTCCACGCCGAGTATTCCGAGTACGCCGAGCGACTCGTCGAGGAGGGCATGCTCGTGAACGCCGGCGACTTCCTCGCCGACCGCCTCGACGACGACGCGAACGTCATGTTCGAGGGCGCGCAGGGCACCCTCATCGACATCGACCACGGGAACTACCCCTACGTCACGTCCTCGAATCCGACCGCGGGCGGCGCGTCGACGGGGACGGGTCTCGGCCCCGGCGTCGTCGGCGGCGACGACGGCGACGTCGTCGGCATCGTGAAGGCCTACCTGACGCGCGTCGGAAGCGGCCCGCTCCCCACCGAACTCGGCGGCGTCGAGGGCGACACGCCGGACTACACGCCGGGCGAGGGTCGCGAGGAGGAGCTCGCCACGTACATCCGAGACGAGGGCGGCGAGTACGGCACCGTGACCGGCAGACCGCGCCGCGTCGGGTGGCTCGACCTCCCGATGCTGCGTCACGCCACGCGCGCGAACGGCTTCACCGGCGTCGTCATCAACCACCTCGACGTGCTCGCGGGGTTGGACGAGGTGAAGGTCGGACGCGCCTACGAACTCGACGGCGAGACGGTGTCGACGATCCCCGCGACGACGGAGCGCTGGGCGGCGTGCGCTCCCGTCTTCGAGACCTTCGACGGCTGGGAGGCCTTCGACTCCGAGGTCGTCGCCGCGGAGGGATACGACGCCCTCCCCGCGAACGCGCGCGCCTACGTCGAGTACGTCGAGGACGAACTCGGCGTGCCCGCCTACGCGCTCGGCGTCGGACCCGGCCGCGAGGAGACGGTCGTGCGGACGAACCCCTTCGAGGCGTAACGCGCGCAGGAAGCGGCGGGCCGTCACCGACGACCGCGGAAAGTGAGGAAGGCTTTTGGGTGGCCGCCACCCACCCACGAGGCATGAAGCGGGACCTCATGGACATCATCTGCTGTCCGCTCGACAAACACGACCTCGACCTCGACGTCGAGTCCGAGGAGGACGACGAGGTCGTCGCCGGGACGCTGACGTGCACGGACTGCGGCGAGACCTACCCGATCGAGGACGGCATCCCGAACCTCCTCCCGCCGGACATGCGCGAGGAGACCCCGGCGTAGCCCGCCGAAGCGGACGAAGCTTTTTGCTGTCGGGCATCGTCTCCCCGGCCGCACGTGCCCCTGACGCTCACGGTCGACCTGAACGACGGCCGCGCGCACGCGTTGGCCGCCTCGCCGGTCCCGTTCGAGGCGGACGGGTCGTTCGACGTCGAGATCCGTAACCACGGCGCCGGGAGCCACGTCCACATCCACACCGACGAGGCTCTCTCGCGGGTCGCGCGTCCGGCGGGCGGCAACTACTACGTCCCGCCCGAGTCGCGCGAGCGGATCACCGTCTCCGTCGGAGAACCCGGCCCGCGTCCGGTCGAGGGGACGCTTCGGATCGCCGCAGGCTACGGGGCCGAACGCCTCGAGATCCCCGTGCGGATCGTCGAGCGCGACGCGCCGGACACGGTCGAGGTCGACGAGTCGCTGGGGGAGGTCACGACGCCGGAGGAGCGCGACGACGGACCGGACCCGCGGGCGTTCGTCCCCGCGGCGATCGCCGTGGTCGGCCTCGCGCTCGCGGTGCTCGCCGTGTTACTTCTGAGTGAACTCGTCGGGGTCGTGGTCGGCGCGCTCGCGCTCTGCTGTGGCGTCGCGGCCTGGTACGCGCTCCGCTAGGAGTCGATGCCGAGGTCGCGGCCGCGCTTCGCGCGCAAATAGCGCACGCGATAGCGGTTCGCACCGTCGTCGAGGTCGGCCTCGCGGACCTCGTCCACGCGGTCCTCCGCGACGGCGTCGACGAGATCGCCGAGGCCCTCGACCTCGCTCTCCGAGAGCGTCACCTCGTGGGTGTCCTCGGGCTCGCCTTCGAGTTTCGTGAACTCGCGGGCCGCCGCGACGAACAGCGAACACGGCTCCCGGCAGGGGAACTCGCCGTCGCCCCGCGGAACGTCGAGTTCGGTGCCGGCGTCGTGGTCCCACTCACGGCGCTTCAGACACTGACTGTCGACGCAACAGGCCTCGGCGGCCCACGTGAGCGCCTCGGTCGGGAGGTCGGAGACGAGGCCGTAGATGCCGGTCTGTCGCGCCGCCGTCTCGCGCCAGTGGGTGACGTCGAGGTCCCCCTCGCGCTCGCGGTGCCAGTTGGCCACCGTGGCCGGGTAGACGAAGTCGACGGTATCGACGAGGGCGTCGCCGTCGAGTTCGACGAACTGCCAGCCGTGCGGGAGCGAGGGCGCGGTGGAGAGCGGCCGGTAGCGCCCGCGGTCGTCGTACTTGACGAGGTCGTGGGCCGCCCCCGGATCGCGGAACGCGTCGAGGTCCCGCGGGTCGGCGGCGGCGTCGTCCCGGTGGCGGACGTCGTAGACGCGCTCGCCGCCCGCATCCGCGAGGCGAACGCGGATGCGGAGCTCGCCCCACGTCCGGGCGCGGCCGCCGTCGCGGAGAGCGGCGAGGCGCTCGCGGGCGTCGACGGTCGCGTCGTCGCCGCCTTCGTCCCCGTCGGTGTCCCCGCGCTGCGCGCCGTCGCCTCGTCCCGCGTCGCTGTCCCCCTCGGTGTCGTCGCCATTTTCGGCGTCGTCAGTCCCCGCGGCGTCCGCGCCCTCCAGCCACCGGAGGAACGCCCGCCGTGCGGTGCCGCGCCCGCCGACCGTCTCCGCCCAGTACCGCCAGTTGGCGACGTACGGATCCCCGTCGGCGAGCGCGGCGAGCTCGCTCGTGTCGATCCCGCGCTTCGAGACCTCGGGCGTCTCGAAGCGGTAGCCGTAGGCGGTGTCCTCAACGACGAGACCGTCGAAGTCGATCCCGTCGCCGGCCGCCTCGATCAGGGCGGCGACGTCGCCCGTCATCGCGATCGCCCCGTCGCCGTCCCGGTGGTCGCCTCCGGCCCGCTCCGCGTCCGTTCGCGCACGGCCGCGATGGCGTCGGCCACGTCCGCGCCCGCGTCGGCCGCGCGTTCGAGGACGACGTCCGCGACGAGCGGTTCGGTGCCGACCGCGCCGGCGTACCAGATCCGGACGCCATCGACGGCCGTCGGGACGTCGTACCCCCTCCGATAGTCGTCGGTGAGGCCCAGGTCCTCGGGGATGTCCTCGCGGGTGTGGAAGCCGTCCGCGACGAAGAGCGGCACGACGACGACATCGTCGGTCTCGAAGAGCGTCGCCACGTCGTCGACTTCTGGCTCCTCGTCCATGAACACGGCGCGGACCTCCGCGAACAGCCCGCTCCGGCGGAGGCGATCCGCGTGGTAGTGGATGGCCTTCGCGGAGTTCTCGTTTCGCTCGGTGCCGTGGCCGACGACGGCGAGGCCGAAATCGGCGAGGTCACGGTCCTCGGTGATCGAGCGCGCGCGCTCGACGATGACGTCGCCCATCGCGTCGTGCGTCCCGACCGGCCCGCAGTAGTGGACGGTCTTCTCGACGTCCGCGGCGCTCAGCGTGGCGTGGTCGGCGTCGGTGCCGTCCGACTCCCAGTCCGAGACGTTCCACCCCTCCAAGCGGAGCTCGCGCGGGATGACGCGCTCGGTGAAGTAGCCCTCGGAGACGAACAGCGGCACGACGTACACCTCGTCGGATTCGAGGGTTCGCAACACCTCGCGGAACGACGGTTCCTCCTTCCAGAACGCCTCGCGGACCTCGTCGAACGCGCCGGTGGCGCGAATCGTCTCGGCGTGCGCGAACGTCGGTTCGCTCGACCCCGGGTTGAGGTGCGAGCCGTGGGCCGCGATGACGAGCGCTTGCATGTCCCGCAGTTGGCTCGCGCCGACCTTAGGACCACCGTCTCTCCCGACCCTCGCCCGGGGACGTACCCGAGGCGGAATCGCCGCGGCGTCGTCCGGCGCGCGTCCGCACGAGAAGAGTTACCCCGTCGCCGTGTCTGCGGTGTGGGTATGACCGAGACGCTCGCCGAGCGCGCACGCGAAGCGCTCCGGGATCACCCGTTCCTCGTCACGGCGCTACGCGCCGGCGTCGTGAACTACGCCGCCGCGGCGCGGTTCCTCGACCTCGACTCCGACGCGGACGTCGAGGCGGCCGCGACGGCGCTCCGACGGTACGCCGACGACCGCGAGGCGTACGCCGTCGAATCGCGCGACGCCCGCGTCACCATGGAGAGCGGCCTCGGGCGCGCGGAAGACGCACCCGACGGCCTCCTCTCGGTGAACGGCGTCGGATTCGCGCCGGGGGAAGGGACGCTGACCGGCGTCATCGCCACCGGCGACGTGGACGCGGCCGCGCTCGGGTCCGTGCTCGGTCGTCTGGCGACTGACGGCATCGAAATCGAGGCCGCCGGCGTCGCGGGCGACGGCCTCCTCGTCGTCGTGAGCCGTCGCGACGGCCCGGACGCCCTGCGCGCGGTCGAGGCGGCGCTCGCCGCCGTACCGACGACGGCGTGACGGCAGCGAGAGCGATGGTTTAACCACCGGGGTCGCCCTATCCGGCGACCATGACGCTGCGCGTGCGCAACACGCTCTCCGGCGAGACCGAGGAGTTCGTCCCCCAGGACCCCGACGACGTCCGCCTCTACTACTGTGGGCTGACGACTTCCGACCCGCCGCATCTCGGCCACGCACGCTCGTGGGTGCACGTCGACGTGATGAGCCGGTGGCTCCGCCACCTCGGCTACGACGTCCACCACGTCGAGAACTTCACCGACGTGAACGAGAAGATCGTGGCGCGCGTCGGGCGCGACGGCGACGACGAGAACGACGTCGCCGAACACTACATCACGGAGATCCTCGACTCGATGCGCGCGCTCAACCTCGAACGCACCGAGGTCCGCCCGCGCGTCTCCGAGCACATCCCGGAGATCGTCGACCTCGTCGAGACGCTCGTCGAGACCGGCCACGCATACGAGTCGAACGGCTCCGTCTACTTCGACGTCACCACCTTCGACGACTACGGGAAACTCTCCAATCAGGACTTAGCGCACATCGAAGAACAGGGCGACCCCGACGAGCGCTCCGAGAAGCGCAACCCCGCGGACTTCGCGCTGTGGAAGGCAGGCGGCGTCGACACCGACGCCATCGAGCGCCACCGCGGGCACGACCACCCCGGGACGCCCGCTCACCCCGAGGGACAGACGTGGGAGTCACCGTGGGGCGAGGGCCGTCCCGGGTGGCACATCGAGTGCTCCGCGATGAGCATGACGCACCTCGGCGAGACCCTCGACATCCACGTCGGCGGGCGCGACCTCGTCTTCCCGCACCACGAGAACGAGATCGCCCAGTCGGAGGCCGCAACCGGCCACACGTTCGCGAACTACTGGCTCCACTGCGCGCTCTTCGAGATGGACGAGGAGAAGATGAGTTCGAGCCTCGGGAACTTCATCACGGTGCGAGACGCCGTCGACGAGTACGGCCCGAACGCCCTCCGCCTGTTCATGGTCTCGGGCACCTACAACAGCAGGCAGACGTACTCCGAGGCGGCCATCGACGAAGCCGTCGAGCGCTGGGAACGCCTCTCGCGGTCGTACGACGACGCGGTCGCCGCCCTCGACTCCGTCGACGCGCACACGAAGGCCGTCGACGACGAGCTTCGCGAGGCGGCCGAGACGGCGACGGCGGACTTCGAGGCCGCGATGAACGACGACTTCAACACCCGCGAGGCGCTGCGCGCGCTCTCCGATCTCGCCTCCGCGCTCAACGTTCACCTCGCCGAGCGCGACGACTACGACTATCGCGGACTCCGCGAGGCCGTCGAGGCCATCGAGACCTACGGCGGCGGCGTCCTCGGACTCTCCTTCGGCGACGAGCCCGGCGGCGACGTCACGCTCGCCGAGGACCTCGTCGAGCTCGTGGTGGACCTCCGGGAGGAAGCGCGCGACGCCGGCGAGTACGAGCGCGCCGATCGCCTCCGCGACGAACTCGACGCGCTCGGTGTGACCGTCGAGGACACCGACAGCGGGCCGACGTATCGTCTCTGACGGCCGATATCCTTTTTCCCGGATGGCGTGTAGGCGGGTTCGGACATGCGAGAACGTATCGTCGCGGTCGCGGGAGTGGTGTTGCTCGTCGCCTTCGCCGGCTGTTCGGCGCTCACCGGGGGACCGGTCACGTTCGGCGCCGATAAGGCCACGGTGAGCGAGCAGGCCCTCTCCCAGACCGGTTACGAGGAGCAGTCGGTGAACGAGTCCGTCATCACGCGGAACGTCAGCGCGGCCGACCAGTCGAAGACGGTGAAAGTGACGAACTGGATCGCGCAGTACGACCGGTCGATAGACCTCGGGCCGCTGGGCTCGCAGCGCGCCGCGGTGTTCAGTACCGTCGCCACCCCGCAGGTGAACGTCCTCGGCCAATCGTTCAACCCGATCGGCGACTACCCACGCGAGCAGCTCGTGATGATGCTCCAGTCGCGCTACGAGAGCATCGAGAACGTACAGCCCGTCGGGAACTACTCGACGACGATGCTCGGGCAGAACACCACCGTCGGGAAATTCAGCGCCGACGCCCAGCTCGTCGGCGGGGGGTCCGTCGACGTCTACGTCCACGTGACGCGCGTCCAGCACGGCGACGACTACGTCCTCGCGATCGCCGTCTATCCACAGCGTCTCGACGACAGCGAATCCGAGCACGTCCGGACGCTCCTCGACGCCGTCGAACACGCGACCGAGAGCGAGTAGCGAGGCGACGACAACGCTTTTGCTCGGCCCGGTCGACCCACGCGGTATGGATCGGATCGCCGGGGTCGGCCTCGCCCTCAGCGCGCTCGGCGCCCTCGGATACGTCGCGGGCGTCCTCTACGCCTACCCCGGCCGCGCGTTCACCATCACGGCGGTCATGGTCGGGATCACGCTCTGTGCGATCAGCGAGGGGCGTCTCGTCGGGGGCGGTGAATGACCGTCGAGGCCGTCGTCTACGCCGCCGGCGGGGTGACGACCTACGACGACATCGACGCCGCGAAGGCGGCCGCCGGGACGACGTGGGTGCGGTTGTTCGACCCGACGCCGGACGAACTCGAACACGTCGCGTCCGTCTACGGCCTCCATCCGCTCACCGTCGAGGACGTCCAGAAGGACATTCGACCGAAGGTCGAGGAGTTCGACGACCACACGTTCGTCCTCGTGAAGGCCGCCCGCCTCGCCAGCGGCGACACCTCGTTTCGCGGCGAGCTCCTCACGAACCCCATCGGACTCTTCCTCGGCGAGGACTGGCTCGTCACGTACGCGACCGACGACTGCGCGGCCGTCGAACGGACGTGGCGGTTCGTCCGCACCGAGGACGACCGCGTCCTTCAGCGCGGCCCGGACTTCACCGCCTATCGGATCGTCGACGCCGTCGTCGACGACTACTTCGGGGCGCTCGACGACGTCGAGGACCGCCTCGAATACGTCGAGGACACCGTGCTCGACGAGACGGAGGCCGACGTCCTGACGGAGATCAACGACGCCCGCCGCGAACTGCTCGCCCTCCGCAAGCTCCTGTGGCCGACCCGAGACGCCATCGGCGTGCTCTCCCGCGGTGACCCGCCACAGGTGCGCGCGGAGACGGAGAAGTACTACCGCGACGTCTACGATCACCTCGTCCAGCAGGTCGATCTCGTCGAAACGTACCGGGATCTCGCGGCCGGCGCGCGCGACATCTACCTCAACACGCTCTCGATGAGCACGAACGAGGTGATGAAGAAGCTCACCGTCGTGGCGACGATCGTCCTCCCGCTCACGCTCGTCGTCGGCGTCTTCGGGATGAACTTCGCCGACACGCCGTGGAACATGCCCGAGCTCGCGTGGCCGTACGGCTACCCCGCCGTCATGATCGGGATGGGACTCGTCTCCCTGATCCTCCTCTGGTACTTCCGCCGCGAGAGCTGGCTCTAAGCGACGAGGAGCGGGACGATGAGCACGCCCATCAGGTGGACGCGACGCGCGCCGAAGTGCGGCGGGACGAACCCGAGACCGGTCGCGCCGGCGAGCACCGCGAGTCCGGTGGGGCCGGCGAGAACGACGCTCAGTGCTGCGACGAGGACGCACGCACCCGCACAGACCCACGCGGTCGGGAGCGACGCCACGGCGGCGAGATAGCGTTCCCCGATAGCGACGACGAGGACGACGCCTACGGCGGCGGCGAGGAGGAGGCAGGCGACATAGAGCGAAAGGTCGAGCGGGGCCGCGCTCCGATCAAGCGCGACGACGACGCCGGTGTGCGCCTCGCCGAGGGCGACGAACGCGAAGAGAGCGAAGATCGTATTACTAGTATTGACGCCGCTCGTGGCGACGAGGAACGCCCGATCGCCGGTCTCCTCGTCGAGTCCGGGGAGCACAGCGAGCGCGACGACGGCCGCGACGGCGCTCGACACGCCGGCGACGTAGCTCACCGCGGCGCCGGCGACGGCCCCCGCGAGCGCCGCGAGCGACGTGATCGGTTTCGGTGCACGGATCGCGGCGTCCGTCTGCGCGGGCGGCCCGCGACCCCGCAGCGCCGCGAGCAGCACGGGCAGGCCGAACAGCCCCGCGAACGCCGGCATCAAGAGGTCCCCGTCACCGAGCAGCGGGTTCGTCTGGAGTCCGAGGGCGACGAGTCCGAAGGCCCCAGTGAGCGCGAACGCGAACGCGGCCCCGACCCGCCGGCGGCGCGTCGGCTCGGTGCACACGAGGAAGACGACGACGGCGGCGAGGAGGAGGGGGAGGTGCGCCCGGACGGCGGGCGCGAGCGGGCGAACGAGGAGCGTGATCGGCCACCCGAGGACGCACGCGAGCAGGGCGGCCGCGCCACTCCCGAGCGCCGAGAGCCGGAGCGCCTCGCGTCCCCGACCGTCGAGGACGAGGCGGTGACCCGGAAGCGTCGACGGCGCCATCGCGGCGTCGGGCACGCCGAGCGCGAGCGCCGGCACGACGTCGAGGATCGAGTGGACGACGCCGGCCACGAGTATCGCCACCGCGACGCCGCGTGCCGGCCCCGGTACGAGAGGCGCCGCGGCCGCGAGCAACACGGCGAGCGTGTTCACGTGCAGGCCGGGCGTCAGCCCCGAGCACGTCCCGAGGCCGATGCCGACCGCGACGCAGGCCAGCGCGGCCGCCGTCGACTGCGTTTCCAGACCGAGGCGGACGCCGAACGCGTACATCGGACCGGAGTGGGCGCGCCCTCGCACTTGAACGCGCGCCACCGCTGGCACCTTCGGGGCCGTAGAGCCGAGGTATCGCGCAGTCCCGTCGAGGTATCGATTGGACGCCGGGTACTCTCTCGATTGGACTGCACGACGCCGTCGCTACGCGGCGTGCCGTCGAAAGAAAGAACGTGATTCGAGTCGCGGACGGTTAGCCGAAGAGGTCGCCGAGACCCTCGCCGGAGGCCTCCTCGTCCTCTTCGTCGCCGCCTTCGTCCGCCTCGTCGGCGGCCTCTTCGTCCTCGGACTCCTCTTCGGTGTCCTCGGACTCCTCCGCGGAGCCGCCGGACGCGGCACCACCGGAGGCGCCGGCGGCCGGGACGGCCGCGGCGGACTCGATGGCCTCCTCGATGTCGACGTCCTCCAGCGCGGCGACGAGGGCCTTGACGCGGGACTCCTCGACATCGACACCGGCGGCCTCGAGAACGGCCGTGACGTTGTCCTCGTTGATCTCGTCGCCCGATTCGTTCAGGATGAGCGCAGCGTAAACGTATTCCATTGTTCTAGGGGTGTTGTGGGTGTGGTATAGTCAGTCACCGAACATGTTTCCGAGGCCTTCCGCGCCGTCGTCCTCGTCGCCCTCGTCGTCGGGCTCCGCGGAGTCGGAGTCGGCTTCGTCGGTCTCGGTCTCGTCGGCGTCCGATTCGTCGTCGTCGGGCTCCGCCGCGGGCTCCGCGGGCGCTTCGACGCCGCGGAGCTCCTCGGGGAGCGCGTCCTCGTCGTCGATGTTGGCGGCGAGCGCGCGAACCTGCGCGTCGGCCGTGCTGACGAGGTCGTCCATCAGGTCGGGGCTCTCGATCGCGGCCTCCAGACCGACGCTCTTCGCCTCGCCCGCGGCCGTCTGCAGCATGGCCGGGACGGTGGCGGCGGTCGGGTACTCGGCGTTGATCGAGAGGTTGCGCGCCGAGGCGACGGCGGACTGGATGTCCGCGCGGTACTCCTCGACGTCGATCGCGAGGTCCTCGGGATCGAAGAGGACGCCCTCGCTGTAGACGCTCCGGAGATCGAGACCGACCTCCTTGGGTTCGATACCGAGCTCGCCGAGGACGTTGGCGACGTCGTCCGAGACGACCTCGCCCTCCTCGGTGACGACCGAGTCGGAGAGCACCTGAATGGAGCCCTCCTGGATGCGCGCGTCGGCACCGATCTGCTGGAGTTCGCCGACGAACGGACCCGGATCGATCCCGGTGTCACCCTCGGGGATGACGATGTCATTCGGGGCGACCTCGCCCGCGTTGATCGGCGCGGGCGTCTTCGAGGCCTCGAGCTCCTTGTAGAGACCGAACGGGTTGTCGTTCGTCCCGACGAGCCCGACCTGGCCGGTGAGGAACTCGGAAAGCTGTTCGAGGCCGTCGTCGACCTCGTCGAGCGCGCGAGCGAGGAGCGTGTTCCGGCTCATCCGGAGTTCGGCGCTCCCGTGGAGCTCGCGGCGCATGTCCTGGAGCTGGCGCGAGGGGATGCCCGCGACGTTGACGACGCCGACGGAGTCGTAGGAGCGGAGGAACTCGGTGAGTGCCTCGACCTCCTCTTTCTTCCACTCGGGGATCGTCTCGGTGGTACGCTCGGATGCGGACATTTAGGCCACCTCTACGGACGGGCCCATCGTCGTCTTCACGTAGATGGAGTCGACGTTGAGCGGGCCCTTCTCGAGGTTCGCGTGCAGTCGGCGGACGATCACGTCGATGTTCGACGCGATCTCCTCCGCGCTCATGTCCTCCGCACCCACGCGGGTGTGGAAGGTGCGCCGGTCGCGCGAGCGGAGCTGCACGGTGTTTTTCATTCGATTGACGGTCTCGACGACGTCGTCGTCGGGCTGGAGCGGGGTCGGCATCTTCCCGCGGGGACCGAGGACGGTACCGAGGTAACGACCGATGTCCTGCATGAGGGAGGCTTCGGCGATGAAGAAGTCCGTCTCATCGGCGAGGTCCTTCGCAGCGTCATCGTCGTCGCCGAGGTCTTCGAGGTCGTCCCCACCGAGGACGTCGTCTGCGACGTCCTCGGCGCGAACGGCCGTCTCGCCTTCGGCGAATACCACGATGTTCGTCTCCTGTCCGGTGCCCGACGGCAGCACGACGCTCTCGTCGACGCGGTTCGACGGGTCGTTGAGGTCGAGGTCACGAAGGTTGATCGCGAGGTCGACCGTCTCGCGGAAGTTCCGCGGCGGTGCCTCGTCGATCGCGTTCGCAACTGCCTCTTCTATGTTGTCTGCCATCTTTCACCTCCGTAGTGTGTCTGCCCCCGTCAGGGGAGCTGCTACGGGTCAGTGAAACAGGCTACGCCTGTCTCCTCTGAAGGGAAGCGGATGCGACGCATAAAAGCGTCGTTTCAACGGCCCCGTGGGCCGGTCTCACGTCCGCACGGGACGGCGTCGCGAGGCGGTGAGCCTATGCGTCGCACCCCCGTTCGACGACACATGCGAACGCGACGCGACGTGCTGGCGACGGCGAGCGCACTCGGCGCGGGACTGCTCGCGGGTTGTACCTCTAGCGGCGACGGCGAGTCGACCGGGTCGGGCGGCTCGACCACGACGCGGGACCTGCTCGACGTCGACGTCCCCGACGACCCGGACGTCGAGACGGTGGACTCGCTCCCGACGCCGGTTCGGGGCGACCCGGACGCCGCCGTGACCGTCCAGGCCTTCGAGGATTACGCCTGCCCGCACTGTGCGACCTACTCGAACGAGGTCGTCCCGCGGCTCGTCGAGTCGTACGTCGATCCCGGCGAGGTCCGCTACGAGCACCACGACTTCCCGCTCCCGGTGAACGAAGAGTGGTCGTGGGCGGCGGCGAACGCGGCCCGCGCGGTGCAGGACGCCCTCGACGACGCGGCGTTCTTCGAGTACGCGGCGACGCTCTTCGCCCATCAGGACGCGTACGTCGGCGCGGGCGCGACCGGCTACGACTACCTCGGGACGGTCGCGGACGACCTCGGCGCGGACGCGACGACGGTCGTCCGGGCCGCGAAGGGCGGCGCGTACGATCCCGTACTGGAGGCCGACCGGCAGGCCGGCCGCGACATGGGCGTCCGGGGGACGCCGACGGTGTTCGTCGACGGCACCGCGACCGACGACCCGGGGTACGACGCGATCAGCTCGGCGATCGACGACGCGCGCTCGGCCTGACGGGCCGGCGCGAGACCCGAGAGCGATCACCGACCGACACGCGTTTTCTCGCGCGCGGGCTAGGGCGCGTGTGCGACGACGAACGTATCTGTCCGGCGTCGGTGCACTCGCCACGACCGGACTAGCCGGCTGTGGTAGCGATGCGTCTACGGCGTCGACATCGACGACGCCGCTCCCGCCCGACACCGTCCGGTGCGCGCTCGTCGACTACGCCTTTCGGCCGGGGACCGACGAGCCGTTGGTGATCGACGCGGGGACAACCGTCCGTTTCGTCTGGCGGAGCAACGGCCACAACGTCGTGCCGACGGAGAAGCCCGCCGGGGCCGACTGGACGGGCGAGCCCGAACTCCGCTCGCGCGGTCACACGTACGACCACGAGTTCACCGTCCCGGGCACCTACCACATCGTCTGCGAGCCCCACGTCAACCTCGGGATGGTGGGGGACATCGTCGTCACGGAGTCGGGGGGCGCGGCGACGACCGGCGGCGCGAACGACACGCGGGAGTGACTCACACCCGCGTGATGGCGGATCGGATGCGGAGATATCTACCGGAGACGCCCCGTACCACCGTTGTGTGCCGAAAGAGACCTATATCCGACTGGGCAAAGGGCTTAAATCTATCGGTGTCATTGGTCATCATACATGGCACGCCGCAGCCGCCAGCAGGAGCGAGACGTCGAGGCGGAGACGACCGACGGGGAGCAGGAGGAGACGCGCACCTGTCCGGAGTGCGAGTCTTCCAACCTCTCGGTGAGTGCGGACCAGGGTGAGCTCATCTGTGAGGACTGCGGCCTCGTACTAGAGGAGGACAACGTCGATCGGGGGCCGGAGTGGCGCGCGTTCAACCACTCCGAGCGCCAGCAGAAGAGTCGGGTGGGCGCGCCGACCACCCAGACGATGCACGACAAGGGGCTGACGACGCAGATCGACTGGAAGGACAAGGACGCCTACGGTCGCTCGATCTCCTCGAAGAAGCGATCGCAGATGCACCGTCTGCGAAAGTGGCAAGAACGCATCCGCACGAAGGACGCCGGCGAGCGAAACCTCCAGTTCGCGCTCTCCGAGATCGACCGGATGGCCTCGGCGCTCGGCGTCCCGCGCTCGGTCCGTGAGGTCGCGTCCGTCATCTACCGCCGCGCGCTCAAGGAGGACCTCATCCGCGGGCGCTCCATCGAGGGCGTCGCCACGTCCTGTCTCTACGCCGCCTGTCGAAAGGAAGGCATCCCGCGCTCGCTTGAGGAGGTGGCCGAGGTATCCCGCGTCGACCAGAAGGAGATCGGGCGCACCTATCGGTACGTCGCCCAAGAGCTCTCCTTGGAGATGGAGCCCGTCGACCCCAAACAGTTCGTGCCGCGCTTCGCCAGCGAGCTCGAACTCAACGAGGAGACGATCGCCAAGGCCAACGAGATCATCGACATCTCCGCCGAGCAGGGCCTCCTCTCTGGGAAGAGCCCGACCGGCTTCGCCGCCGCCGCGATCTACGCCGCCAGCCTCCTCTGCAACGAGAAGAAGACCCAGCGCGAGGTCGCCGACGTCGCGCAGGTGACCGAGGTCACCATCCGCAATCGCTACCAGGAGCAGATCGAAGCGATGGGCTTCGAGTAACGGCGCGGTCGAAACGGGGACGACGGGACCGACGCGTACGATCCGCCGAACTCCACAGGACACGGTCCTGCGTGCTCGACGGCTCTACGACCCGTCGAACGCGGCGAAATCTATCGTTCTCGCGTGCCCGGCGTTTACGCGTCGGACTCGGCCTCGACCCGCACCACCTGCTTTCCGACGTTCTCGCCCTCGAAGAGGCCGACGAAGGCGTCGGGTGCGTTCTCCAATCCGTCCACGACGGTCTCGCGGAACGCGACGTCGCCGCTCTGCACCCATCCGACGAGGCGTTCGGTCGCTTCGGCGAACCACGGGGCGTAGTCGCCGACGAGGAACCCTTCGACGCTCGCGCGCTTCTCGACGAGCGTGTGGAGTTTCCGCGGGCCGGTCGGGACGCCCTCGTCGTTGTAGAGGGCGATCTGTCCGCAGACGGCGACGGACGCGCGGACGTTCAGGTGGTCGAAGACCGCGTCCGTGATCGGGCCGCCGACGTTGTCGAAGTAGCCGTCGACGCCGTTCGGGGCGGCCTCGGCGAGCGCGTCGGCGACGTCCGCGTCGGCGTAGTTGATCCCGGCGTCGAAGCCGAGGTCGTCTTCGAGGTGCGCGACCTTCCCGTCGCTCCCGGCGATCCCGACGACGCGACAGCCGTTCAGTTTCGCCAGCTGGCCGACGACGCTTCCGACGGCCCCCGCGGCCGCGGAGACGACGACGGTGTCGCCGGGGTCGGGGTCGAGCACGTCAGTGACGCCGAAGTACGCGGTGCAGCCGGGCATCCCGAGGACGCCGAGCGCCGCGGAGTCCGAGACGTCACCCGTATCGACGCTGACGAGGTCGTCGCCGTCGGCGACGGCGTAGTCCGCCCACTGGAGGTTCCCGGTGACGGTGTCGCCCGCCGCGAAATCGGGGTGGTTCGACTCGACGACCTCGCCGACGACGGCACCCTGAAGCACGTCGCCGACGGCCCAGGGGTCGGCGTACGACTCGCCCGCGCGCATCCGGCCGCGCATGTAGGGGTCGACGCTGAGATAGCGGGTACGAACGAGCACCGCACGCGGGCCGGGGTCGGGGACGTCCGCCTCGACGAGTTCGAAGTCGTCGTCGGTCGGTTTCCCCTCGGGGCGACGCGCGAGTACGAACTGCCGGTTCGTCACCATACGTCGGTACTGGGTGTCGACCCGGACGTGCGTTGCGGTAGCGGCGCGATCCGTCGCGGGCCGGCCGACTCAGCGCTCCGCGGGCCGCCAGGTTCCGCCGTCCCACTCGACGCGCCCCTGCGTTTCGAGGCGGTTCAGACAGCGTTCACAGAGCTGCATTCCGAATCCGTCGGTCGTCACGTCCGCGTGTGCGGCCAGGTCGCGCAGTCCCCAATCGTCCTTCTCGGCTACCGCGAGCAGCGCCTCGTAGATGTCGTCCTCGACGTCCGAGCTCGGCATGCGTGTAGGTGACACCCCGATAACACATAAACGATGTGCCTGCTCCGCGGCTCAGAGCGTGACGCGCTCTCCGGTGGCGGCCGCCTCGGCGAGCGCGTCGATCGCGCGCATGTTGGCGAGCGCGTCCGCGCCGTCGGTGCGAGGCGTCATGCCGCTCTCCACGCAGTCGGCGAAGTGTTCGGCCTCGCGGGCGTACTGATCGACCGGCTCGAACGTCTCCGTGACGGTGCGCCCGTCGCGGCCGTAGCGGAGTTCGGCGGACGCGTCCGCGGGGACGTTGAACGCCGGGGTCGCCTCGATCCAGCCGTCGGTCGTCTCGATCCGGTAGCGCTGGTGTTCGGGGGCGTCGAACCAACAGCGGAGGGTGGCGCTCGCGCCGCCCTCGTACTCGAACGTCCCGGCGAGGCGGGTATCGACACCGCAGTCGCGGCTGTCGTACGTCGTCGCGGTGACGGCGTCGGGTTCGCCGAGGAAGGTCCGGAGGGCGTTGACGGGGTAGCACCCGACGTCCATGAGCGACCCGCCGGCGAGCCCGGGTTGGAGTCGGACGTCCGCGGGATCACCGCGGAGGGGGAAGCCGAACGACGCGGACGCGGAGACGACGTCGCCCATCGCGTCGAGGAGGCCGTGGACGCGTTCGGTGCGCGGGTGGTAGCGGTACATGAACGCCTCCATGAGGGTGACGCCCCGGTCGGCGCAGTAGTCGACGACGTCGCGGGCCTCGTTCGCGTCGCGCGTGAGGGGTTTCTCACAGAGCACGTGGAGTCCGGCGTCGGCGGCGCGCGTCGTCCACTCGGCGTGGAGGGCGTTCGGCAGGGGGTTGTAGACGGCGTCGATGTCCGCCTCGAGGAGTGCGTCGTAGCTCCCGTAAGCGTCGGGAATGTCGTGTGCGGTCGCGGCCGCGGCGGCGCGCTCGGCGTCGCGCGAGGCGATGGCCGCGACCTCGTGTTCGGTCCGGGCGACGCCGGGGACGAAGGAATCGAGCGCGATGTCCGCGGTGCTGAGGATACCGAAGCGCATACCGGCCCGTCGCGGGGCCGACACGAAAAGCTGTCCGTCGCCCCCGCCCTCAATCGCTCCCGGCGTCGAGGGCGTCGACGTCGTCCGCGACCTCGACCTCCCCGTCCCACTCGTCCATGCCGCCGGCGACGCTGTAGACGTCGTCCGCGTCGCCGTACTCCTCGACGAAGCGAGCGGCCTGCTGGGAGGACTTGCCGATGTAGCAGAGGAACGCGACGGTGTCGTTCCACTCGCGCTCCTCGACGGTCTCTTCGAGTTCCTCGAGGGTGAGGTTCTCCGCGCCGGGGACGTGGCCCTCTTCGTAGGCCTCGGGGTCGCGGATGTCGACGAGCGTGAAGTCCTCGTCGTCGAGTCGCTCGCTGGTCTCGGCGGGGCTGAGTTCTGCGGGCATGATCAGTTCTTCCGGAGGTAGATGCGGTAGACGCCGTCGCCGCTGCGCCAGACGGTCGCTTCGGCGTCGTCGCCGACGGCCTTCGGGACGTTCTCCGTGCAGGGGACGTGGTCCGTCTCCTGAACGAGGAGTTCGTCCGATTCGAGCTTCTGGAGGCCCTTCTGCGCCTCGACCTGCGGGTACGGGCAGACCTCGCCCATCATGTCTTGGGTGCGGTCGGCGTTCTCGTAGAGTTCCTGTGCGGTCTCGTCGTCCAGTTCGTCGGGGGAGTCAACGACGTCGTCGATGGATGGCATTGGTGTGTCGTAGTCGGTGGAGGGGTGTCTGTCTGACGGTTCCGTTAGATCGCGCAGCCGACCTCGCGGTAGATCCAGTGCGTCATCACGTAGACGCCGGCGATGATGCCGACCGTCGCGATGAACGAGTGGACGGAGAGCTCGGCGAGCCCGGAGTAGATGTTCCCGATGTTGCAACCGGGGGCGAGCCGGGAGCCGGCGCCCATGGCGAACCCGCCGAGGACGGCGTTCGGGAGCCGACGCTTGCGCGGCATGCGAAGCGAGAAGTCGCCGCTCCAGTACGCGGCGAGCGCGGAGCCGAGGACGAGGAAGGCGATCATCACCATGTCGACCGTGACGCCGACGCCGGCGCCGCGGAAGAGGACTGACCCCCAGTAGGCGAACGAGCCGGCGTCGACGCCGGCGAGCGAGAGCAGATAGCCGCTCCAGCGGGCCTCGGGACCGGTGACGCCGACGATCGAGACGCTCGTGAACCAGATGAGCGCGAAGACCGAGATGCCGAGCGCGGCGGTCCGCGGGTCCCACGGGCGCTTGCTCGCGGCGACCGGATCGGCCCACGCGTCGCGGAGGCCTGCGGCGTACGCGCGCGTGCCGGCGGCGAGGCGCTGGAGGCCGACGACCGGCGTCCCGACGATCGTCGCGGGACGGGCCTCGGCGGCCGTCGCGCGCTCGCTCCCGCCCGCGTGCTGGCGACCGAGGACGGTCGCGTAGGCGAGCGTGGCGACGACGGCGACGGCGATGGCGAGGAGGCCGGCCGGGACCGGGGAGATCTCGAACAGCGAGACGCCCTCACCGAACGTCAGCGAGGCGAAGTACGTGGACTGGAGCGACGGGAACGCGATCACGAAGGCGACGTACCCGACGCCCATGAACAGCAGGGTGAGCCAGTACTGGACGTACCCCTCGCCGGCGCGGTAGAGCGTCCCCGAGGCGCAGGCCCCGGCGTACGTCATCCCGACGCCGAAGACGAACCCACCGACGAGGCCGGTGAGCCCCCAGCCGGGGGTCCAAAAGCCCTGGAAGTAACCGAACTGATAGGCGGTGCCCCAGAACACCATCGTCACCAGGACGGCGGCGATGACGCCCTTCGTGACGCGGGTGTCCTTGTACGCGAAGAGGTCGCGGAAGGCGTTGACGAAGCAGAACCGGCCCTTCTGGAGGCAGGCGCCGATTCCGAGGCCGACAACGGCCGCGATGAGCAGTTGTGATACCACGGGTGACCCCCGCTATCGGTTTCAGTGGGATAACTGGCCGCATTACGGTACGACTGTACCGTCACCGGTGACGCTCCGTCGAGAGCGTCGGCAACGGATTCCGGTTATTCGATGACGATCGATGATGCGCTACGACGCCCGCGCGTGCCGGGCGTCCGACGCCGAGCGCGTCGCCAGCGAGACGACGCCCGCCGCGCCGCCACCGGTGCCCGCGGCGCGATCGGCGAGGACACCACCACTGACCGGGGTCACGTTGGCCACCGGAGTTAAACGGCGTTCGATCTTCCGTTTGGACACGCGATGCACGACCTCACCGGCTTTCAGCGCGACCTCCTCTTCGTTACCTGCGGGCTGGACGAACCCAACGGGCTCGACATCAAGGACGAACTCGAGGAGTACTACGGGACGGCGATCAATCACGGCCGACTCTACCCGAACCTCGATACGCTCTGCGAGAAGGGGCTCGTCGATAAGCGCAAGCAGGACGAACGGACGAACGCCTACTCGCTGACCAGACGGGGTCGGCGCGAGATCATCGACCGCGAGAGCTGGGAACACCAGTACATCTCCGCACTCCTCGAAGAGGAGGCGGAGCGCGCCCGGTGACGGCCCGTCCCTCTTTTCAGCGTCGGCGCAGCCGGTCCTCGGCGGCGTCGAGCGCCGCTCGCGTGTTCAGGTTCGTGAACGCGCCCGGAGCCGCGTGCGTCCCGATCGCGGCCTCCCGGACGGCGCTCGCGTCGAGGGCGTCGAGCGCCGCGTCCGCGCGGCGTCGCCCCCCGTCGAGCGCGCGCTCGATCGCGTCGAGGGCCGGTTCGACCTCGTAGACGGCGTGGAGCGGTTCGGGGTACCCCTCGCGGTACGGCACCGCGGCCTCGCGCGCCGCCGCCCGATCGAAGAGGTAGCGGACGAACGCGGGGTCGACGAACGGCACGTCGCAGGCGACGACGAACGCGCGCTCGGCGTCCGTCGCGCGCAACCCCGCCCCCATCCCGGCGAGCGGCCCCTCGCCCGCGCGGTCGGGCGCGTCGAGGGCGTACGTCACCGGCCGCGGGTAGTCGGCGAGCGCGTCCGCGATCGCGTCGCGCTGGGCGGGCCGGCAGTTCACGACGAGCGACTCGACGGGGCCGGCGAGCCGGTCGGCGACCCGGCGGATCAGCGGCGTTCCGGCGAGCGACGCGACGGCCTTATCGCGCTCACCGAACCGGGTCGAGCGACCGCCCGCGACGACGACGGCGGCGTGCACGCCACACCGTCGGTGCGCCGCGTACAAGAACGCTCTGACGGCCGAGGGGGTAAGGTTAACCCCACGCCGCGTCACACGGACACGTATGAACGAGGAAGCCGAGGCGTTCGTCGACGCGCTCCGGGACGCCGACGTGGGTCGGATCCGGCGTGCGATCGCGTACGACGGGGAGGCGTACGATCACCTCTACACCCGCGACGACGTCGCGGACGCCCAGACGCCCGAGGAGATCGAGGAGACCACGAAGAACCTCATCCTCAAGGGCTTCGACGACGAGCTCGATCAGCCCGAGTTCTCCCGCTTCGGCCACCTCGACCTGAGCGTCCGGTGGTTCCACGAGGTCGTCGTCCTCCAGGTGCCCCTCGGGCAGTGGAGCGGCGTCATCGTCTCCTTCGATCGCGACAGCGTCGTCGACACGGGCGCGTTCACCGACATCGCGCTCGACTACATCGAGAATCCGGCGAGCGAGCTCCGCGAGTCCGAGGGCGAACCGGAGGGCGAGGAACTCGACGACGCCGTCGAGGAGCAGTTCTCCTGACTCAGTAGGGGATCCACTCGGTCGGCGACGACGTCACGCCGACGACGCGGAGCTGGCGCTTGCCGTCCTCGTTCGTCCGCGTCTGCACCATCCCGTCGAAGAGCGGCGCGAACCGATCGAAGGCCTCCCGGTCGCCGAGTTCGATGAGCGCGAACCCGAGCTGTCCGGCCGACTGGATCCGGCCGGTGTAGACGTGGAGGAACCGGAAGAGCCGGCGCGGCTCCGTGTACATCAGCATCGTCGGGATGGAGACGAACCCGGAGCGGACGCGCTCGACGCCCCCTTCGTCGAGCGCCTGAAAGAGCCCCGCGGAGCGGATCCCGATGTCGGTCACGTCGCCCGGAGAGGACGCGTATCGGATCCACCGCTTGTCCCGGACGTCCTCGCCGCGCTCGCGCGTCACGCAGTCGACGACGCCCGCCCGTCCCTCCGCGACCGCGTCCGCGAGCGGTGCGGACTTATCGAGCAGCCGCTCCACGTCGTCGCGCATCGTGACGACGAGCGCGCCCTCGCCTCGACGGCAGCCCGACTCGACGAGCGAGAGCGCGAGGTCACGTTTCCCGGTCATCGGCGGCCCGCCGATCATCAGGTTCGTGCCCGCCGGGATCTCGTCGATCGGGAGGGCGTCGCCCACGTCGTAGCTGTCCCCCATCGGCCGACACGTTCGATCGACGGGCGTTAAAACGTACCGACCCCCGCGCCGGGCGCGACCCGTCCCCGCTCAGGCCTCGCGCTCCGCGCGTATCTCCGCCGCCAGCTGCTCGGTCGCTTTCCTGACCGCCTCGTCGCTCGACTGACTCGGCTCCCACCCCAGCGCCGCGAGCTTCTCGATCGAGAGGCGCATCTTCGGGACGTCGCCCGTCCAGCCCCGATCCCCGCCCGTGTACGCGTAGTCGGGGTCGCAATCGAGGACGTCCGCGACGACGTCCGCGATCCGATTGACCGACGTCGTCGTCCGCGTCCCGAGGTTGTACGTGTTCACGTCGCGATCTGCGTGCTCGACGACGTACTCGATGGCCTCGACGCACTCATCAACGTGCATGTAGGACTTCTGCTGGCGGCCGTTTCCGAGGATCTCCAGCTCCCTGGGGTCTTCGAGGAGCTTCTCGATGAAGTCCGGGACGACGGTCCCGCGCTGGCGCGGCCCGACGATGTTGGCGAACCGGAAGAGCCACACCTGGAAGTCGTAGGAGTGGCCGTAGACGGAGAGCAGTCCCTCGTCGGCGAGCTTCGACGCGCCGTAGATACTGATCGGTTCGAGGGGCGCGTAGTCCTCGGGCGTCGGCATCGGCGCCTCGCCGTAGACGGTCGATGAGGACGTGAACGCGATCTTCGAGGCCCCGACGTCCGCCATCCGTTCGAGGACGTTGTACGTCATCGCTTGGTTCTCCTCGAAGAGCGTCCGGTCGTCGTCGAAGTTCGTGTCCGTGTACGCCGCGAGGTGGAAGACGACGTCCGTGTCAGCGGGGATCGTGTCGGCGGTCTCCGCCGCGTCGCGGAGGTCGGCTTCGACGAAGTCGACGCCCTCGGGCACCGCCGCGCGCTCGCCCTTCGAGAGGTCGTCGACACCGATCACGCGGTTGTCAGCCGTCAGTCGCGCGGCGAGGTGCGAGCCAACGAGGCCCGCAACGCCCGTTACGACGACGGTCCGGTCCGTGAGGTCCATGGATCATCGAACGCGAGGCGGTGCAAGTGCCTTTTCCTTTCTCACCCCCCGCGCCGCGTTCCGTAAGCCGTTACCCACCCACGCCCCTCGAATGCGGTATGCAGGACGACCCCGAAGTCGCCGTGCTCCGGTTCGGCCACCGACCGGGACGCGACGACCGGATGACGACGCACGTCGGGCTCACGGCGCGCGCGCTCGGCGCGGACCGCGTGATCCTCCCGGACAACGCCGGCCAATCGCTGGAGACGATCCGCGACATCACGACGCGCTTCGGCGGCCCGTTCGACGCCGAACTCGACGACTCGCAGGCGGCGACGATCCGCGACTGGGATGGCCGGGTCGTCCACCTGACGATGTACGGCGAACGCGTGCAGGACGTCGAGGGCGAAGTCCGCGCGGCCCGCGAGGAGACCGACGAGCCCCTTCTGATCGTCGTCGGCGGCGAGAAGGTCCCCTTCGAGGTGTACGACGAGGCCGATTGGAACGTCGGCGTGACGAACCAACCCCACTCGGAGGTCGCCGGCCTCGCCGTCTTTCTCGATCGGCTCTTCGAGGGCGACGAACTCGAACGCGAGTGGACCGACGCCGAGCAGGTCGTCGTCCCGGAGGAGACGGGCAAGACAGTCGTCTCGCCCGACGAGCTAGAGGAGTGAGTACCGAAGGCGGGAGAGCGGGTCGGCGACGCGCTCGGCCAGTCGGACGGTGAGCGTGAACGGATCGAACGCGTCGCCCGCGAGCCGATATCGGCCGTCGTCGTCACGCTCGACGGTGCCGCGGGCGTCGAGGACGGCGAGCGCTTGCCGGACGCGTGCGGTCTCGACGCCGAGGCCGTCCGCGAGCGCGGCGGGCGCTCGGGGTTCGTCGCGGAGCGCGCGCAGGCACTCGCCCGCGAGGTCCGCGTCCGCGAAGGCGTCGGGATCGACGCCAGTCTCGTCGACCGCCCGGGGCTCGTGGGATCCGCGCGCGGTCTCGGTCGCGCGCGGCGTCGCGCCGGACCGCCGGGCAAGCGCGTCGAGGGCGAACCAACACGCGAGCGGGACGGCGACGAGGGCGACCCAGCGCGCGCCCCGCACGAGCGCGAGCGCGGCGAACGCACCCGATACGATGGCGAGCGTCGCGTGCCGGGCCGCCGTCGCGGCGTCGTACCGCTCGCCCGCGGCCTCGGCGAGGCCGACGGCGAGCGCGGCGAGGCCGACGGCGAGTGCTACCGGGTACTCGAAGCCGATGGCGAGCGCGAACCCGCCGAGGACGGCGGCCTCGGCGGCGCGCCAGCCGAGGGTGCGCGTCTGCATCACGGGCGGGTTTCGACGCGTCGCGCGAAAAGCGCCCCGGTCAGCGGCGGCGTGGCGTCACGCCGCGTCCGACCGGTCGCGGAGGGCGCGAACGGCGATCAGGGTCCCGGCGAGCACGAACCCGGCCGCGAGGAGCGTCATCAGCGGTGCCGACGAACCCGCGTACGCGTAGAGGCCGGCCGCACCGAACGCGACCGCACAACACCCCCCGACGACCGATCGGACCCACGCGGGAACGCCGAACGCGGCGGCGACGGCCGGTGCGATGGACGCCGCAATGAGGACGGTAAGGAGGAGAGCAAAGCCGGCGACGGACCACCCGATGAGGACGGTCAGCACGGCAGCCGTAACGACCCAGAACGCGACTCTACGGGCGAGTTCGCGTTCGTTCGCGGCCGTGCGGAACGACGGAGGGACATGTGAGAGACGTCTGCTCTCGAACGCTAAACCGTTTCGCCGTTCACACGGCGGTCCAGGTCTCGGAGGGCACGAAACAGCCCGCGCACGCCCACGACAGCGGCCCCGACGCCGACGAGCACCAAGAGGACGGCGTGCGCGTCGACCCCCCAGTCGGCGATAGCGACCCCGAGGGCACAGAGAGTGGCGCCACTGGCCGCCTTCCTGGACCGATACGGAACGTCGAACGCGTCCGCGAGGGCGGCCGAGAACGGGACGGCGACGCCCGACGCCGCGAGGACGGTGAAGCCGCCGAGCGACTCGCCGCTCCAGAACGTGACCGCGACGGCGACCACCAGCCAACCGGCGAGGACGCCCGCGTTCGTGTGCTCGCGAAGGGCGTCGGGGAACTCGTGAAGTGACACGGGCGAATGATTGGTCGCCTGACTGCTAAGCCGTTTTCGTCGGCGCCGTCACGTGGCGGCCACCGGCGAGTCGCGAAACGCGCTGGCGAGGCTCACGAGACCGAGGAGCACCAGCACGACGGAAGCGACCGTGGCGCCGAGGCCGGCGCTCCCCGCGTCGAGGAGGAGGGCGGCCGCGCCCATCGCGATCACGCAGATCCCGACGACCGCCTGTCGGATCCACCCGGGGACGCCGAGGACGACGGACGCGACAAAGAGGAGTTCGACCCCGAGCATCGCGGCGTAGCAGAGGACGAACCCGACGGGCGACCAATCGTTGACGACCGTAAGGGCGAGGGCGACGACCGCCCAGAGGAGGGCGTGGCGGACGAATCCGCGCTCGCGAGTGGCTTCTCGGAACTCTCGGAGGGACACGTTGACGAGTCGACACCGGGGCGTGATGAATCCTCGGTGCGCCTCGACGGCGTCTCAGGACTCGCGGCTCGGTCTCACTCCCCGCTCGTGTGTACCGAGACCTCGCTGCGCGCGGCTCACACATCGCTCACGGTCGTTCGCTCCCCGCTCGCTCTAAACGCGGCGTCACCGGAACGCACCGCGTTCCGGTTGGCGCACGAGACGCAGTGCGTCTCGTGAACGCCCTCGCCATCGCTCGGCCCCGCGTGCATCGTACCCGATGGTATTAAGGGTCGCTCGGCCCCGAGTTTCACGCATCATGGCTTTCGAGGGGTTGTTGGAGGACCCAGTCGTACAGAAATACCTCCACGAGCTTGTCGGACCGAAGGGGATGCCGGTAGCGGCGGCACCGCCGGACGGCGAGGTGACGGACGAGGAACTCGCGGAGCGCCTCGACCTCGAACTGAACGACGTCCGCCGGGCGCTGTTCATCCTCTACGAGAACGATCTGGCGACCTATCGGCGGGTGCGAGACGAGGACTCGGGGTGGCTCACCTACCTCTGGACGTTCCACTACGAGAACGTCCCGGGGAACCTCCACGAGGAGATGGAGCGACTGCGCGAGGCCTTAGCGGAGCGTCGGGAGTACGAGCGTGACAACGAGTTCTACCTCTGTGAGGTGGACTCGATCCGCTTCGAGTTCGACGAGGCGATGGACTTCGGCTTCGAGTGCCCCGAGTGCGGTTCGCCCCTGGAGGCGATGGAGAACGACGAGATGGCCGAGGCCATCGACGAGCGTCTCGAAGCGCTCGAAACCGAACTGGGTATCGTCTGAATGGTCGTTCTCGCGACGAAAGTCTACGTCGAGGGCGACGCCCGCGAGCGCGCGCTCGACTCCCTCGGATCGCTCGTCGGCAACGCCCTTGGCGACCTCGACGTCTCCTTCGACATCGGGCTGCGCCACGACGGGTTCCCGTCCGTGACGCTCGACGGGGACGACGCGCCCGTCGCCCGCAACGTCCTCCGCGAGGAGTGGGGGACGATCACGCCCGAGTTCGCCGACGGCGAGACGTACGTCGGTACCCTTGAGGCGTGGGACGACGACGGCTTCGTCCTCGACGCCGGTGAGGAGGTTCGGATCCCGGCCGACGGCATCGGCCTCGGTCCCGGGACGCCCGAGCAGGTCCGCACGCGCTTCGGGCTCGTCCAACACGTCCCCCTGCGCTTCGTCTACGACGCGACGGACGGCCACGAGCTCGCGGACGCGGAACGCGACCGACTCTACGACTGGACGCGCGCGGAGTCGGGGCGCGTGAACGTGAACTCGGCGACGCGCGCCGAAGTGCGCGCGACCGTCAACCGCGCGGGTCACGCCCGCGACATCGTGACCGTCGAGCGCCTCGGGCTCCTGGAGCAGAGCATCGTCTGCCGGGAGGACACGGACGCGCCGGGGCTGCTCGCCAGCATCGGTGAGTACGTCCCCGCGGAACTGCTCTGCGTGGTCCCCTGACGATGCGACGGCGCTGGCTCCTCCTGCTCGCGGCGGTCGGCCTGCTCGCGGTGAGCGCCGGCTGTCTCGGCACGAGCACGGTCAGCGATCAGCAGCTCAACCAGAACGCGACGTACGAGTGGAACGCGACCCAGGCGCAGAACGCCTCGGCGGTCGTGAACGCAACCGGCGGGCAGTACCGGGCGGTGTTGAACGTGACCGGAACGAACGGGAGCGCGATGCGCTTCTCGCAGACGAGCCAGTTCACCGGCGAGCGGCCGATCCCGATCCGCGCGATCCAGTTTCGCTACCCGAACGGAACGGTGGTGAACGCCACCGCCATCGACGTCTCGCAGTCGCGCGACGCGGTGACGGTGACGCCGCCCGGTGATCGCGGGCAGTTCGCGTACACCGCGCCGATGGGCGATCGGTCGCTCGACGTGCCCGTTGTCCTCCCGGAGCGGTCACACGAGGTGATCCTCCCCGCGGGGATGCGCGTTCGCGTCCCCGTCTTCGGGAGCGTCAGTCCCGGCGGGTACGAGCGGACCATCGTCGACGATCGCGTGCACGTCCGCTGGGACAGCGTGGACGCCGAGTCGCTCAGCCTCCAGTTCTTCTTGCTGCGCGACGTCTACCTCTTCGCGGGACTGCTCGCGCTCGGCGGACTCGTCGCCGTCGGCGGGATCGTCTACTATCGGCGTCAGATCCGTCGCCTCGAACGCGAGCGCGCGGAGAGCGGCCTCGACGTCCGCGAGGAGTGAAGGCAGGGCGGACCCGGTGATCGCCGCCCGGCTCCCCGTCCCCACCGGCGTCGACGACGGGCGCTTTTTTCCCACCGCGGTGCGGTGATCGGCTCATGGACGTGGCCGTGTTGACCGTCGGCGACGAAGTGCTCGCGGGAGAGACGACGAACACGAACGCGGCGTGGCTCGGCCGCCAACTCACCGAGCGGGGCGCGACGGTGGCGCGCGTCGTCGTCGTCCCCGACGAGCGCGAGACGATCGAGACGACCGTTCGCCTCCTCTCGACGGGCTACGACGCCGTGATCGTCACGGGCGGCCTCGGGCCGACGCCGGACGACGTGACGATGGCCGGGGTCGCGGCGGCGTTCGACCGCGATCTGATCGCACACCCCGACGCAGTCGCGTACTTCGAGACGCGCGACGGCTACTCGAACGCGGACGCGGACGCGACGGCCCTCCCCGAGGGGGCGCGGTTCTTGGCGAACGACGCGGGCGTCGCGCCGGGTGCGGTCGTGGCGAACTGCTACGTGCTCCCGGGGGTGCCCGACGAGATGCGAGCCGTCTTCGAGCGCGTCTCCGGGGAGTTCGGGGGCGAGACGCGCGTCGTCGAGACGGTGTACGCCGCCGAGCCGGAGAGCGCGCTCGTCGATCGGATCGAGGGCGTCCGCGAGCGCTTCGACGTCACCGTCGGGAGCTATCCGGGGGACGGCGTCCGGGTTCGGATCCGCGGCGCGGACGCGGGGGAAGTGAGCGAGGCGGCCGCGTGGCTCCGCGAGCGCGTCGACGGCGGCGAGGAGTAGCGGACGCGGTCAGCGGACCTCGTAGGCCCACCAGGCGGCGGCGAGGACGATGCCGAGCACGAGGACGATCCAGCTCACCGCACTGAGGGGGAGCGCGGTCTCCGCGAGGGGTGCGAACATACGCGATCGGTTCTGCGGGCGCGCCCTTAACCGTTTAGCATCGCCGTCGCGGTCGTGGCGAACGGGCTTTACGCGGGGCGCGCGAAGCGGGGGCGAATGCGCACGATCGGCGTCGTCGTCAACCCGATCGCCGGGATGGGTGGGCGCGTCGGCCTGAAGGGGACGGACGATCGGGTCGAAGAGGCGCGCGAACGCGGTGCGGAGCCGCGCGCACCGGAGCGCGCGCTCGCGGCGCTTCGAGCGCTCGCGGACGCGGCCGACGCGACGGACGCGGGGGACGGACACGGAATCGCCCTGCTCGCGTACGGCGACGCGATGGGCGAGAACGCGGCCCGGGAGGCCGGCTTCGCCCCGACGGTCGTCGGTCGACCAGCGGGTGCGGAGACGACGGCCACTGACACCCGCGACGCGGTGCGCGCGTTCGTCGAGCGCCGCGTCGATCTCGTCCTCTTCGTCGGCGGCGACGGGACCGCGACGGACGTCGCGGACGCGATCGATGAAGCGGGGAGTGAGACGCCGATGCTCGGCGTCCCCGCGGGCGTGAAGGTCTACTCGTCGGTGTTCGCGCGGACGCCGCGCGACGCCGGGCGGATCGCGGCGACGTTCGAGCGGACGGAGCGCCGCGAGGTGAACGACATCGACGAGGACGCGTACCGCGCGGGCGAGGTCCGCGCGGAACTGCGGGCGGTGGCGACGGTGCCGGTCGCCCCGGCGCTTCAGTCGGGCAAGCAGCGCACCTCGGGGAGCGTCGACACCCTCGCGGCCGGGTTCGCCGCGGACGCCGAGGCGGGCGTAACGTACCTCTTCGGGCCCGGCGGGACGGTCGGCGCCATCGAGCGCGCGCTCGGAATCGAGGGGTCCCCGCTCGGCGTCGACGCCTGGCGCGACGGCGAGCTGCTCGTCCGCGACGGGAGCGAGGCCGAGCTCCTCGACGCCCTCGGGGAGCGCACCGTCGTCGTCGTCTCGCCGATCGGCGGACAGGGGTTCGTCCTCGGACGGGGGAACCAACAGCTCAGCCCCGCGATCGTGCGCCGATCGGAGCTCGCGGTCGTCGCCTCGCCGGAGAAGCTCGCGGCGACCGGTGTCCTCCACGTCGATACGGGCGATACGGCCCTCGACGCGGACCTCCGAGGCTGGATCGAGGTCCGGACGGGTCGTCACACCCGCCGGCTCGTGAAGGTCGAATAACGTCCTTAAGGACGTAAGGCGATGGTATACACGGAGAGCACCGCGGCCGTGAGGCGTCTCTACGCGCATCGGTGCGGAATCGTCGAGTCGTTCGGGAGCCCTGTTCGGCGCATCGGGTATTCGAAGCAAGTTCCTTAGAGAATATAATGTGTCGAGCGCAAGATTAAGGTAGTGCAGTGGCTACGGTCGAGATATGGAGAGCCGAAAGGTGCAGCGACTCGGGCCGTCGACGCTGGCGATGACGCTTCCCGCGCAGTGGGCCCGATCGCAGAACGTCGAGAAGGGGGACGAGGTCACGGTCCGCGAGAGCGGGAAGGGGACGCTGACGGTGACGCCGGCGTCGGCGAGCGACGACGAGAGCGAGGCGACGATTCACGCCGAGACGTTCGACGCCGCGGCGGTGGAGCGCGCCATCGTCGGCCAGTACGTCCTCGGTCGACGCGTCATCCACGTCACGGACGAGGACACCCTCGACAGCGACCACATCAACGCCGTCTACAAGGCCGAGACGCAGCTGATGGGACTCGGCGTCGTCGAGGAGACCCCCGAGCGAATCACCATCCGCTGTTCGGTCGACCCCGAGGACTTCACGCTCGACAACCTCCTCCAGCGACTGGAGAACACGGGGAGCACGATGCGCGGAGAGGCCGTGAAGGCGCTCGCGCACGGCAACCCCGACCTCGCCGAGCGCGCGCTCAACCGCGAGCGGCAGGCGAACAAGATCTTCGTCCTCCTCCTCCGACTCATCTTCACGGCCTACGAGAACCCGAACCTCGCGCGCGCCGTCGGCCTCGACGACGGGTTCTCGCTCATCGGCTACCGGTCGGTGGCGAAGAACCTCGAACTCACCGCGGACAACGCCGAGGACATCGCGGAGATCGTCCTCGAATCCGACGGCCACACCCTCGACGTCGACAACGCGACGATGCGCCAGATCCGCGAGTTCACCGACGAGGTCGACGAGCTCACGCGCCTCGCCGTCGAGGCCGTCGTCGAGCGCGACTACGCGAAGCACGTCCAATGCCGCGAGCGCTTCGCGCAGGTCGCGGACCTCGAAACCGAGATGCTCGAAGCGCTCCCCGAGATGGAGAACCTCCGCCTGCTCCGCGTGCGGGACGTCCTCGTGAGCCTCCAACAGATCGCCGAGCTCGCCATGCGGAACGCGGAGATCGCCGCGAACCTCGCGCTCAACGAGCAGTCGGCACACACGACCCTGGAGTGATCAGGGCGCACCGAGGGCGAGCAGGCCGTCGGTCGTCGTACCTCTCGTCGTCGTACTCGTCGTATCCCCTCCCGCCGACGTCTCTCCCGCCGTCGACGTCCCTCCCGTCGTAGTCGTTCCTTCCGTCGTCACCGCCGTCGTGTTCTCCGTCGTCGTTCCTCCCGTCGTGCTCTCCGATGTCGTCGCCGTGTCGGTCTCCGTCGTACCGCCGTCGAGAACGCCGCTGAGACCGTCGCTGGTCGTCGCGTTCGGTCCGTCGGAAACGAAGCCGTCGCGAGAACTCCCGTCGGCGGATTCGTTCGCGGACGCGTTCGACGAGTCGGGCGCGCCCGTCCCGCCGGCCGATGCGTTCGCGCTCGCGTTCTTCGTCCCGAAGATGTCCGTCTCGATCGTCTCCCGGTACGTGAGCCCGTGCAACGGCACGCGTACCCCCTTCGCCCCGTCGACGGAGAGGCGCGCGTAGAAGTCGATGGCGACGTCCGTCTTTTGGTTCCGTCGGAGGTGCGTCACCCACCACTCGTCGATCCGCTCGGTGTCGATGACCGTCTCGGCGCGCACGGTCCGCGTCCCCCCGGGCGGGATGACGACGGTGTGCTCCGTCTCGCCGCTCCCCACCGCGACGTCGTTCATCGTCACGTCGTACCCGATTCCGCCGATGGCGACGGGGACGGGCTTCGGGTTGTGGACGACGAACGAGGTCTCCAGGGGCGTCGACTCGTTCGTCACGTTCCCCCAGTGCGCGCGCGTCTCGTCGACGACGAGGACGGGATCGCTCACGAGCGGGAGGCTGGCGTTCACCGGCCGGTCGGCCGTCGAGTTGAACTGATCGCTGATGTTCGTGGTCACGGTCCGCGTCACGGGAACGACGTGGACGGTGCGTCCGAGGGTGCCCGAGGTGACGTCCGCGGCCACGGAGACCGTCGTCTCCTCGCCGTTCCGGACGTGGCTCGTCCACCACGTCGGGATGCGCTCGTTGCGGATGTAGCTCTCGAAGCGCAGGGTCGTGTTCCCGGTGCTGACCGCGACGCCGCGCTTCTCCCCGCGCGCCAACCCGACGCCGTTCATCGAGACGGTGTAGTCGACGCTCACGCCGCCCAGACGGACCGCGAGCGGGTTCGGGTTGCGGATCGTTAGCGCGGTGTCGACGGTCGTCGTCGTCTCGTCGACGTCCGCGAAGGTGTTCTGCGTCGCCGCGACCGACGGCGCACCGATCCAGCCGAGGGCGACGGCCGCCGCGACGACGCCGACGACGGCGATGAGACCGACGGCGACCGAGCGGCGACGCGTCCCGAACGCGAGCGCGCGGATGTCCATGCGCCGTGAGCGGCCGCGACCGTCGAAAGCCTTGCGTCACGGGACGGGGACCGCAGGCGCTAAGTCGCGGGCGTCGGTATGCGGACGCGTGACAGAGACGACCACTGATGAGGGAATCGGAGTCGGACTGGTCTGCGGTGCGATCGCGACGCTCGGCGCGCTCGGCGTGCTCACGGGGGTCGCCGTCTCGACCGGGTTCGCCGTCGCGGTCGCGTTCGCCGCCCTCTCCGTCGCGGCGTTCCACGCGTTCGCCTGAGGGTCCCGGGACCGGAAACGGTTAAGCACGCGAGCCGTTTACACAGACCCATGACGGAGTACACCGAGGACGAACGCCGCATCCTCGCTTACCTCAACGAGAGCGTCGCGGCCGGCGAGCGGTACTTCCGGGCGAAGACGATCGCCGGCAACCTCGGCCTCACCGCCAAACAGGTCGGGGCGCGCCTCCCCCGGCTCGCCGAGAAATCGGAGGACGTCGACATCGAGAAGTGGGGGCGTTCGAAGTCGACGACCTGGCGCGTCGAACCGGCGTGAGTCGAACCGGCGGTTTTTTGCTCGCGCTGCTTCACCTCCACGTATGACTGTCCGGGTCGAACGGACGTTCGAGTTGGACGTCCCCGCGGCGGACGTCTGGGAGTTCATCGCCGACCCGACGAAGCGCGCGTCGGCCATCAGCGTCGTCACCGGCTACGAGCGCCGTGGTGACGTCACCGTCTGGTTCGTCGAACTCCCCGTCGTCCGGCGGACCATCGAAGTCGAGACGCGCGACGTCGATCGCCGCGAGGGCGAATACGTCGAGTTCGTCGGGAAGTCCTCCGTGCTGAACGTCACCGGAGAGCACGAGATCGAGCCGACCGAGGACGGCTGTCTGCTCCACAACACCTTCGTCGTCGAGGGGAAGTTCCCCGGCGTGGAGTCCTTCTTCAAGCGCAAGCTCGACGACGAGCTCGACAACCTCGAACGGGAGCTCGGCTCCCGGGAGTCGTAGCCCGCGATGCGCCTCGCACTCGCCCAGTTCGACCCCGCGGCGGGCGACGTCACGGCGAACGAGCGGGCGGCACGCGACGCCGTCGCGGCGGCGGCCGACCGCGGGGCGGACCTCGTAGCGCTCCCCGAGCTGTGGGACGTCGGGTACTTCTCGTTCGACGACTACCCGAGCGCCGCCCAGGGTCTCGACGGCCCTCGACTCGACGCCCTCGCCGACGCCGCCGCGGACCACGGGATCGCGGTTCTCGCGGGGAGCGTCGTCGAGGACCTCGAAGCGAGCGCCGCCGCCGGGTTCGAGACCCCCAGCGCCGACGGCTACGCGAACACGAGCGTGCTCTTCGACCGGACCGGCGAGCGCCGCCTCGTCTACCGTAAACGGCACCTGTTCGGGTACGACTCGCGCGAGGCCGACCTGCTCGCGCCGGGCGACCGACTCGACACCGCGGACGTCGGCGGCTTCACCGTCGCGGCGACGACGTGCTACGACCTCCGTTTCCCCGAACTCTACCGCGACCTCCTCGATCGGGGCGTCACGCTCGTCCTCGTTCCGTCGGCGTGGCCGTATCCGCGCGTCGAGCACTGGCGAACGCTCTCGCGGGCGCGCGCCGTCGAGAACCAGTGGTACCTCGGCGCGGTCAACGGCGTCGGCGAGCAGGGCGAGTCACGGCTGCTCGGGCGCTCGACCGTCTACGACCCGTGGGGGACGCCGGTGGCGAGCGCCGGCGACGAGGCGACGCTCGTTGTCACCGACATCGACCCCGAGCGCGTCCGATCGGTCCGCGACTCGTTCCCCGCGCTCGACGACCGACGGTCGTGAATCGGCCGTCGGTAGATAACTTTTTACGCGCGGAGGGCGAATGAAGGGATGCCGACGCGAGACGCTTTTCTCGTCGCGTGTTGGCACTAACGCCCGCACCTCGTCTCCACGCCGACCCCGAGTCGTCCGGAATCCCGCGCCGGACGACCACCGGCCCCTGCCGACAAGGTGGGGCCACCCCCATCGCCTCCCACCGTTCCCCGCATCCGACAGCTCAGTCCGACTCCTCGTCTACGTTCACGTCGATGAGGAGGTCCTGTAGCGCGCTCCGAAGCAGGTAGCGCGTTCGGTCGTTCTCGGCGTGCTCTAAGGCCTCCTCGAGTTTCTCCTGTACCGTCACGGACCGCTCGTCCCCCTCCATGGTCGTCGCGTTCCGAATCGGGACGTATAGGTATGGCGGAGGCTGCGGGAACCGCCGGGCCGAACGGGGGCACGTCGCTACCCGTCTCGATCGCTGGCCGCGCCTTCGAGTTCACCGCGGAGCGCGGCGGCGTCGAAGTCGTGATCGGGGCGGATGGCGACGAAGTCGAGGAACTCCCGGGCGGCGAGCAGCGCCTCGACGTCGAAGGCCGAGCGGGCCGCGCGCACGGCGACCTCCGCGCCGACGAGCGGTTCGAGGACGGCGAGCGCGCACGCGAGGTCGTACGCCTGCGCGGAGCGTTCGACGTCCGCGTCCTCGCGGACCCGCGTCGCATCGATGAAGTAGAGGTCGCCGCGGTGGACGAGGACGTTCTCGGCGCGGAGGTCGCCGTGTGCGAGGCCGTGGTCGTGCATCGTCCGCAACGCGGCGAACAGCTCGGGCGCGCGGGCCTCGATCCCCGCGGCCGGGAGGTCGTCGAGGGTCTCGAAGTCCGGGAGGTACTCCATGACGAGGACGCCGAGGTCGTCGACGGCGAACACCTCGATCGGCTCGGGGACGTTGAGGCCCGCCTCGCGCATCCGTCGCGTCGCCGCCAGTTCGTGTTCGGCCATCTCCACGGGACCGTCGAACGGCTCGAAGAACCCCTCCGCGCCCGCAGAGAAGATGCCGAGGTTCCGCATCCCCGTGAACAGCGAGTGGACGAAGGCGTTCTGCGGGGAGACGATCTTACAAAACCACCGGTCGTTCACGACGGCGGGCGTGGAGAACCAGTTGTCCGCCTCCAGGAACGTGACGCGCACGCGCTCCTGGTCGTAGCGCTCGGCCATCTCGCGGGCGACCGCTTCGAGCGACGACCACGGGACGGTGCCGCGGACGAACTGCCGGAGGCTCATACGCACTGCAACGCCGCTCCGCGTATAGTCCCTTTCGCCCCACACCCGTGGCCGCGACGGCTCGTCCGCGTCGCCCCCGGACTTTTCGGTCGGGCGGACACAGCCGATCGGGTAGGCGTCATGTCGAGCGAACGGGGCGGCTCGGAGACCGGACCGGCGTGGGGATCGAGCGCGATCGGTGACGCGATCGGTGGCGCGTTCGAGACGCTCGAAGCCGAGATCGAGAGCGCCGAAGCCGCCGCCGCGGACGCGCGAGCGATCGCGCTCTCGCGTTCTCGCGACCCGCTCGAACGCACGCTCAAGGAAACCGCGTGAGCGGCCTACCCGTTTTCCTTCCGTCGGGCGACTCCGCGGGCGCCGTGTCGGACTCCACCGACGGCGCTCGTGACGACGCGAACGCGGCCATCGACACGGTGGCCGACGGGTCGCGAACGCACGTCGACGAGGCGACGTACGACGCGACGGTCCGAGTAGGCACGAAGAAGGGAGCCGCCGGGCATGTCGCGCCCGGAAATGGACCTCAGGGCCAGTTCCCGTTGCCCGTGTAGGCGTCGACGACACGCTGGATGGCGACGACGTACGCGGCGACGCGGAAACTCGGGAGGTCGAGCGTCTCCACGGCCTCGACGAGGTCGTCGAACGCGTCGACGATGACGGTTTCGAGCTCGTCGTTGACGCGCTCCTCCGACCAGTAGAAGCGCTGGCGGTTCTGCACCCACTCGAAGTAGCTCACCGTCACGCCGCCGGCGTTGGCGAGGATGTCCGGGATCACCGGCACGTCGCGCGCTTGGAAGACGTCGTCGGCATCGGGAGTGAGAGGGCCGTTGGCGGCCTCGACGATGGCGTCGGCCTGCACGTCCGCGGCGAGATCACCGTCGACGGCGTTTTCGAGCGCGGCGGGGACGAGGAGGTCGACGTCGAGCGTGAGCAGGTCCTCGTTGGTGATGTTCTCGCTTCCCGCGTAGTCGGAGACGGTCCCGGTGTCGTTCTTGAACTCCTTGACCGCCCGCGGGTCGAGGCCGTCCGCGTCGCGGATACCGCCCGATGAGTCGGAGACGGCGACGACGGTCGCACCGAGGTCGGCGATGAGTTCGGCCGCGACGGAGCCGGCGTTGCCGTACCCCTGCACGGCGACGGTGGCGTCGTCGACGGGCGTATCGAGGTAACCGAAGAGCTCGCGCGCGGCGAGCATCACGGAGCGACCGGTGGCCTCCACGCGCCCTTCGCTCCCCCCGTTCTCGATGGACTTCCCGGTGACGACGCCGGGTGCGGTGGTGCGTTCGAGCGTCTCGTAGGTGCTCTTGATCCAGTTCATCTCGCGCTGGCCGGTATTGACGTCGGGGGCGGGGATGTCGCGGTCCTCGCCGACGAGCGGGCGGATCTCCTCGGCGAACGAGCGCGTGAGGCGTTCGAGTTCGGCGGCGCTGTACTCACCGGGATCGACGACGATGCCGCCTTTCGCCCCACCGTACGGGACGTCGACGACGGCGCACTTGTAGGCCATCCAGCCGGAGAGGGCCTTCACCTCGTCGCGCGAGACGTCGGGGTGATAGCGGACGCCGCCCTTGTACGGACCGCGATCGCCGTTGAACTGCGAGCGGTAGGCCGTGAACGTCTCGAGGGACCCGTCGTCCATGTCGACGGTGAGGTTCGTCTCGAGGACGCGCTCGGGGTGCTTGAGCCGCGTGAGGACGTCGTCGTTGACGGTGGAGGGGAGGTACGACGCCGCGTCGTCGATCTGTTCTTGGAGGTTCGTGAACGGGTTCTCGTCGGAGGCCATACCCGGACGTGTATCCGGTGACCGAAGAAAGATGCGGCCCGCCGATCAGGAGACGATGCGTTCCGCGCGATCGATGAGCGCGTCGTTGCCGAGGTAGATCGGCGTCCGCTCGTGGAGGGTGTCGGGTTCGACGTCGAGGAGGGAGCGCGTGCCGTCCGTGGACGCTCCGCCGGCGGCCTCGACGATGTACGCCATCGGGATGGCCTCGAACTGCGTGCGAAGCTTGCCCGTCGGCCGATCGCGGAGGCCGGGGTAAGCGAAGACGCCACCGTACGTGAGCACCTGATTGACGTCGGCGACCATCGCGCCGCTGTACCGGAGTTTCAGCTCGTCCTCGACGCGACGGGCGTAGTCGGTGAACGCCGCCGTCCAGTCGGGGACGCGACCGCCGAATCCGTAGACGGTCGGGTCGTCGGGGAGGACCGCGGGTTCGTCGTCCCGTCGCCCGTCGGAGGTGATCGCGTACCGCGTCGCGCCGTCGTCCGTTGCGGCCACCATCGTCGTGAGCGGGCCGTAGAGGACGTAAGCGGCGGCGACGAGATCGCGTCCGGCCGCGGGAAGCGGCGCGTCGTAGACGCCGACGATGGTGCCGGTCGGGTTGTTCGCGCTCAGGTTCGAGGAGCCGTCGAGGGGATCGACGCTGACCGAGAGCGGGCCGGATCCGACGTCGCTGACGTCCTCGGCCTCCTCGCTGGCGTACTGGCCGACGGCTTCGAGCCCGCCGAGACGCGCACGCAGGATGTCGTCGGCGTGGATGTCCGCGTGGAGCTGCCGGTCGCCGGTCGCGTTACGGTCGTCGGTCTCACCGGCGCGTCCCGCGAACCCCGCCCGTATCTCTGGCGCGGCCGCGGCGAGCGCGTCGAACACGTCCGCTACCGGCACCGCGTCGGACATCATCATCGGTTCACTATGGCCGTCCTATCGACTTAACCCTTTCCGACAAGACGGCGTTTTCGAGCGGTATAGCGCCCTATACGCAAGATTTGAAACTACACTCCGAGTTAATAATGCCGGGTCAGTCACTCGTCCAGCCGATAGGAGCGCGCGGAGTTGGCGACGACGAGGAGACTGGACGCCGCCATGGCGATCGCCGCGAGCAGCGGGTCGACGAGGCCGAGCGCGGCCAGCGGGAGCGTGATCACGTTGTAGCCGAGCGCCCACGCGAAGTTCTGCCGGACGCGCGAGCGCGTCGTCGTGGCGATCCCGAAGAGCCGCCGAACGGAGCGCAAGCCGCCCTCGGTGACGGTGGCGTCGGCGGCCTCCGTGGCGAGCTCGGTGCCGGAGGCGAACGCCACGCCGAGGTCGGCGGCGGCGAGCGCCGGCGCGTCGTTCGTCCCGTCGCCGACCATCGCCACCGTCCCCTCCGCGCCGCGCAGTCGTTCGACGACGGCGGCCTTCGCTTGCGGGAGGACGCCCGCGAAGACGTCGGCGACGTCGGGGTGCGCCTCGAACTGCGACACGCGAGACTGGTCGTCGCCCGTCACGACGACGATCTCCCGGCCGTCGCGGGCGAGCGCCTCGACCGTCTCCCGCCAGTCGTCGCGGGGGGTGTCGCGCGCCGCGAGCACGCCGCGCGCCCGTCCGCCCCAGCCGACGACCGTGGCGATCGCACCGTCGTCCTGCGCGCTCGTGACGGCGCGCGAGACGGCGCCGGGGACGGTCCAGTCCTCGCCCGCGAACAGGTCGGGGTGTCCGACGAGGACGCGCGCGCCGTCGACGGTCCCGATCGCCCCGCGTCGCCGCTCCTCGAAGTCCGCGACGCGGAGCGAGTCCGCCGCGGCGTCACCGTCGTCCGTCGCCCCGTCGGTGACGGCCGCCCCACCGTCGCTCGCGAGCGTGCGCTCGCCGGACGTGCGCACGCCGCGCTCGTCTGCGTGGCCGACGACGGCGTCCGCGACCGGATGGTTCGCCTCGCGCTCGATCGCGGCCGCGTACCGCAGGACGTCGCGCTCGGTCGCGTCGTCGACTGCGACGTCGGTGACGCGCATCCGCCCCTCGGTGAGCGTCCCGGTCTTGTCGAAGGCGACGACGTCGACGTCAGCGAGCGACGCCACGGCGTCCGTGTTCGTCACGAGCACGCCGTCGTCGGCGGCGCGACTCACGCCCGCGGCGACGGCGACGGGGGTAGCGAGGCCGAACGAGCACGGACATGAGACGACGAGGACCGAGACGCCGATCGTGAGCGCCTCGCGGACGGGCGCGCCCGTGAGGAGCCAGCCGCCGGCGACGACGAGCGCGAGCGCGAGCACGAACGGCACGAAGAGCGCGGCGATCGTGTCCGCGAGGCGCTGCGTGCCGCCCGAACCCGACTGGACGTTCCACAGTTGCGCGAGCAGGCGGTCGTACGTGCTCGCCGCGCGCTCGCCCACGCGGACGACGAGGCGGCCGTCCGTGGCGACCGACCCGCCGATGACCGCGTCGCCCGGTCCCCGCGTTTCGGGGACGGATTCGCCCGTGACGAGCGCCTCGTCGACCGCCGCCTCGCCGTCCACGACCGTCCCGTCGAGCGGGACGCGCTCGCCGCGCTTCACGACGACTTCGTCCCCGGGTTCGAGGGCGTCCACGTCCACCTCGTGCGTGCCCGCGGCGTCGCGGACGCGCGCGCTCCTCACGCGGTCGAAGTCGAGATCGCCGATCGAGCCGAGCGCGCGGCGCTTCACGCGGCGCTGGACGAAGTCGCCGAGCGTCACGACGGCAACGATGGCGACCGCGACGTCGAAGTAGATGACGACGCCGCCCGTGGCGACGACGTACATCGAGTAGGCGTACGAGGCGAGCGCGCCGCCGGCGATCAGCACGTCCATGCTCGGCGTTCCCGCGCGTAAACTGACGTACGCCGATCGGACGATCGGATAGCCGACGAGGAAGACGACGATGGTCGAGAGCAGCGGGATGGGGACGAAGACGATCACGTGCGTCGCCGGTTCGTAGAGGAAGGACTCCGAGTAGATGCCGAGGTAGCTCGGGTAGAGGAAGAGGACGTAGATCATCATCACCGACATCGCACCGAGGACGCCGAGAACGGTGCGCAGTTCGTCGCGCCCGAAGCGTTCCTCCTCGGCGGCGGCCGTCCCGACCTCCGGGACGCTCGCCCGATAGCCGAGGCGGCTCACCGACTCGGCGAGCGCCTCCTCGTCCGTCTTCGAGCCGTCGTAGGACACCTTCAGCATCTCCGTCGTGTAGCTCGCTTCGGCGTCGTAGACCCCCTCGCCGGCCCGCGCCGTGGTCTCCAGGAACGCCTCGCAGGCCGTGCAGTGCATCCCGTCGACGGCGAGGAACGCCGTCTCGGCGTCCTCGGGGACGTCGCGTCGGTCCGCGTCGCCGTCGCTCGCGTCTTCGAGGTCGTCTGCGGACACCGCCTCGGGGTCGGCGTCGCCGAGCGTGCGATACACCTCGAGACAGCCGCGACAGCAGAACGTCTCGCCGGCGGCGTCGGTCGCGTCCGTCTCCGACTGGCTCGCGGCGCCGTCGCCGTTCGCGTCGTCGTCGGCCGTCACGGGATCGCCGCGGATCGGGAGGTCGCAGAGGGTGCAGGTATCGGTCGTGTCGGTCATGGTGTCGTGTTACGGCGTCGCGGTGTAGTGTGGGATGTGGAGGTGCGGGACGGGGACGCCGAGCAGGCCGAGGCCCGCGAGGAGCGGGATGAGTCCCAGCAGGACGAACGCGCCGCCGAGGACGCGATGGGCGGCCGCGCGCCGCGCGGCCGGAACCGACCCGAGGACCGTCCCGTAGAGGAACAGCGTCGGAACGGTGCCGACGCCGAGCGCCGCGAGGTTCAGCGCGCCCGCGACGGGCCGTCCCTGCCCGAGCGCGTAGACGAACGCCGGGTAGAGGAGCGGGCAGGGGAGGAAGGCGTGGATCGCGCCGAGGAGGGCGATCCTCGGGCCGGTGGCGTAGTCGTCGATGCGCGAGCTCGCGTACCCGGCGACGCGCGAGAAGACCGCGCTCGTGCCGAGCGAGACCGGGAGGAGCCCGTGGAGCCGATCGCTGCCGAGGACGCGCGTCAGGCCGACGGCGATCACGACGACGCCGACGGCGACGCCGACGACGCCGCGCAAGAGGTCGCCCACACCGCCGAACGCCGCGCCCGCTCCCGCGTAGACGGTCGCGCCGACGAGGCCGAGCAGGCCGCCGACGAGCGCGTAGCTCGCCGTCCGTCCCGCGTTGAACAGCGCGTGTTGACGGAGCTCGAACCACGACGGCCCGCGATCGTCCGAGGGCATCCGCTCGGCGTACGTCGTGACGAGCGGCCCGCACATCCCGAGACAGTGTGCGCCGCCGAGCAACCCCACGAGCGCGAAGAGCGCGAGTTCGGTCGGCGCGACGAGCGGGGGCATCTGTGTACGCGGACCTACGGCGCTCGGGCCTAAACCCTCACCGGGTTCGGCGTCGGCGGTCGGCCGCGATCCCCGCGAGCCCGGTGGACTTTACACCGCCGCCGGCGGACGGACGAGTATGGACGCACTCTGTGTCTACTGCGGATCGAGTCCGGGCACCGACGACGCGTACCGCGCCGCCGCGGAGGCGCTCGGGCGCGAGCTCGCCGCGCGCGACGCGACGCTCGTCTACGGCGGCGGCCGCGTCGGCCTGATGGGCGCGCTCGCGGACGCGACGCTCGACGCCGGCGGCGAGGCCCACGGCGTCATCCCGGAGTCGCTCGAAGCGAAGGAGATCGCCCACCACGGGCTCACCGAACTCGACGTTGTCGACTCGATGCACGCGCGCAAGGCCCGGATGGCGGAGCTCGCGGACGGGTTCGTCGCGCTCCCCGGCGGCTTCGGCACGCTCGAAGAGATCGTCGAGGTGCTCACGTGGGCCCAGCTCGGCTTCCACGCGAAGCCGTGTGGCTTCCTCAACGTCGCGGGCTACTACGACGAGCTCGCGTCGTTCTTCGACCACCAGGTGTCGGCGGGGTTCGTCGAGTCGAAACACCGCGAGATGGTGACGGTCGCGGACGACGCCGCGGCCCTCCTCGACGCCTACGAGTCGTACGACGCCCCGTCGGTGAAGTCGGTGCTCTCCGAGGCCGAGGAGACGTGACGCACCGGACCGCGTCGCGACGCGCGAGCGGCGAGCCGACAGCCTCACTTACCGGGCGCGAGAACCGCCGACGATGACCGACACGGACGCCGACACCGCGGAGGCCGACGGTATCACGGCGCGCTACCGCGAGACCGACGCGGAGCGCGTGCTGGAGTTCGAGCGCGACGGCCGGAGCGCCTGTATCGCGCAGAACCGCGAGGGGTACGCGATGTTGAAGGTGCGCCCGAGCGTCGACGGCGACGAGCTCGAACGCTACTACGGCTTCGACATGGCGCTTGACCACACCGCCGAGCTCCTCGGTTGCGACCCGAACGACCTCCCGGTCCCCGAGCGCGCCGCGGACATGGGGATGTAGGCCGAGACGGGACGGCGACGCGGACGGGACGGCCGCGACGCGAAGCGTACAGGATAAGGCGCGCGCACGGCAATCCGGCGTATGAACGTACGCGGCGCGGTCCGCGCCCGCCCACGGTGGGTCACGGCCGTCGTCTCCGTCGTCGGCTACGCGCTCGTCATCGGGACGTTCGCCGGCGTCGTGCCGATCTTCCCCGAGATCAGTCGGGACACGGTGTTGCTCTTCTCCGACCTCATCGCCGTCGTCAACACCTGCGCGCTCACCGCGCTCCTCGTCGGCTACTACTGCATCCGAAACGGCAAGGTTCGCGCGCATCGGACGGCGATGTTGACGGCGTTCGCGCTCATCATGGCCTTCCTCGTGCTCTACCTCTGGAAGGTCGGGGGCGGCTTCGAGAAGCGCATCGTCATCGAACAGGGGCAGTTCCTCTGGCAGTACGCGGACGTCGTGCACGTCGCCTACCTCGCCATGCTCGCCGTCCACATCCTCCTGAGCGTCGTCTCCGTCCCGGTCGTCCTCCACGCGGTCGTCCTCGGGCTCACCCACGACACGGACGAACTGCCGAACACGTCGCACCCGACCGCGGGGAAGATCGCCGTCGTCGCGTGGACGCTCAGCCTCGGCCTCGGCGTCGTCACCTACTGGATGCTGAACCACGTCTACTCGTGGGTGCCGATGGCGCGCTAACGCTCGGTCCACGGGAGCAGCCACGCGCCGAGGGCGAACGCGACGACCGCGAGGACGAGCAACACCGCGTAGTCCGCACCGACGGAGCCCGGCCAGCCGGCGTGGTTCCCCGGGTAGGTCGCCGCGCGCACGCCGTACGCGAAGTAGCTGAGCGGCGAGAGGTCCGTCACCGGACGGAACCACGCGGGGAGCGACGCGGGCCCTAAGAAGGTGTTCGAGAGGAACAACAGCGGGAGCGCGACGCCGTTCGACGCCGTGATCGCGCCGTCCTGGCTGTCGGCGAGCGCGCCGAGGATCGCGCCGACCCCGCAGAACAACACCGAGCCGGTGAGGACGAAGGGAACGAGCCACGGGGAGAGGCGGAACTGCGCGCCCGTCGCGGCGAGGAGCGCGAGCAGCGCGGCACAGGCCACCGCGATGAGCGCGGTGTTGATGGCCGTCTGGGCGATGAGCCACTCCCAGCGGCGCATCGGCGACGCGGCGAGCTTCTCGAAGCGATTGCCCTCGCGGAAGCGCGCCACCTCGCTACCGAGGCGCGAGAGCGGCGTGAAGAGGACGACGACCGCGAGGTACGCGGGAACGTAGTAGCCCGGCGGCTGACTGAACAGGCCCGTGCCGCCCCCGCCGGTGCGGACGAGCCCCGCGAAGATGACGATCAGGAGGATCGGAAAGAAGAACGTGAAGAAGACCGCGACCCGCCGCCGGACGAACGACTTGTAGGCGGCGCGCGCCTCGGCGGCGATCCGCGCGGACCGACTCACGCGACCCACCTCGACGTGCGGGCGTCGGTCGGGTCGCGCGACGCGAGACGGCTCACGCCGTCACCTCCGTCTCGTCGGCCCCGGCGGCGCCCGGACCGTCGGCGAGCCGGAGGTAGACGTCCTCCAAGTCGGGCTCCGTCCACGAGAGGGCGTCGAACGGGACGCCGCGGGCGTCGAGCGCCGCGGCGACGTCGCCGATGGCCTCGGGCGGGACGCCCAGGACACGCAGTTCGTCGCCCGCGCGCGTGACTTCGTAGCCGAGGTCGTCCACCGCACCGGGGTCGGCGTCTGTCTCGACGGCGAGGTACTGCTCGCCGCCGTACGCGGCGATCAGATCGTCAGGCGTCCCGGTGGCGACGAGCGAGCCGTCGGCGAGGAGACCGACGCGGTCCGCGAGGCGCTCGGCCTCCGCCATGTAGTGCGTCGTGAGGAAGACCGTGGTGCCGGCGTCCGCGAGGTCCTCGAAGACGTCCCAGAGCGCGCGCCGCCCCGCGGGATCGATGCCCGTCGTCGGCTCGTCAACGAAGAGGACGTCGGGGTCGTTGGCGAGCGACGCCGCGACGCACGTGCGGCGCTGCTCGCCGCCGCTCATGTCGCCGTACCACGTGTCGGTGTCGGGGTCCATCCCGACCGTCCGGAGGAGGGAGTCGGGAGCGCGCGCGTCGTCGTAGAGCCCCGCGTAGTAGGCGACGAGCTCGCGCGCGCTCAGCCGATCCGGCGGGTCGAAGTCCTGCGGGAGCAGGCCGAGACGCTCCCTTGCGGCCTCGATCGGCGGGCTGCCGAGCAGTTCGACTCGCCCTCCGTCGGGCGTCCGCGTGCCCGTGAGACAGCGGGTGAGCGTCGTCTTTCCGGCGCCGTTCGGCCCGATCAGCGCGAACACCTCGCCCGCCTCGACGGCGAGCGAGACGCCGTCGAGCGCGACGGTGTCACCGTAGCTCTCGGAGACGTCGTCGGCGACCACAGCCGGAGCCATCACTACCCGAACGTGGGCGCGGCTGTGCGGTAAGGGTATCGCTCTCGCGTCAGCGCGTCGGCCGCCACGTCAGCGCGATGACCGAGACGACGAAGACGACCGTCGAGACGCCGTACGCCCGCGTCATGGCGATCGACGAGAGGGCCGACGCGCTCCCGAAGAGCCCGGTGGCGAGCGTGGCGAGCACCGGCCACGTACAGGAGACACAGGAGACGAGGCCGACGAGACCCGAGAGAGCGGACGCCGAGGCGTCCCGGACGGTGACGGAGACGAGGTAGGCGAGCGCGACGTACCCGACGACCTTGAACGGCATGAGGACGAGGGTGAACGCGGACGCGCTGTAGACCGGCGTCGGCCCCCACCCGGGCGGGAGCCAGTGCGTGGAGAACCCGAGCCCCGCACCCGAGAGGTGGTAGAGGCCGCCGGCGTAGCCGACCAGCAGGAAGTACGCGACGCCGACGATGGCGGCGGCCCAGCGGGCGCGCCGCGACGTCGGCGTCGGTCGGACGCGCAGGACCCCCCAAACGGCGACGTTCACCCACACCCACGGGTAGACGTAGATCAGGGGGTCCGTCGGGGTGTTCGGGGAGAGGACGACGTACGCGAGTGTCACCAGGATCTCCGCGTTCACCACCGCGGCCCAGCGGAGCAGCGTCGCGGCGTCGGGCGTCGGGACGGCGCGATCGATGAGCCGGTACATCGGTTTCAGAGTACGAGCGCGTCGACGAGGACGGCGACGAGCGTCGCGCCGAGGAACGCGTTCGAGGCGTGGAACGCGCGCATCGCGGCCGCCCGATCGCGCTCCTCGTGGAGACGGACGACCATCCAGAGGAAGACGCCGCCGAGGGCGACGACCGTCGCGGCGTACAGCCACCCGAGGTCAGTCACGGCGGCGAGGGCGGCCGCGCCGACGAGCGTCGCGCCGAGCCAGCCGACGATGTGCTTGCGCGTGACCGCGGCCCCGCGAACGACGGGCATCATCGGGAACCCCCCGCGCTCGTAGTCGTCGCGGTAGGCGAGCGCGAGGTTGTAGAAATGGGCGGGCGTCCAGAGGAAGATGAGGCCAGCGAGCGCGAGCGCGGGGAGCCCGATCGAGCCCGTGACGGCCGCCGAGCCGATGAGCGCCGGAAGCGCGCCCGCTATGCCGCCGATGACGGTGTTCTGGACCGTGTTCGGCTTCAGCACGAGCGTGTAGACGACGGAGTAGAAGACGATCGCGGTCAGCCCGAGGAAGGCTGTGAGGAGGCCGAGCTGAGAGAAGACCGCGAGCGAGGCGAGCGCGAGGAACGCACCGAAGGCGAGCGCGTTGCGCTTCGGGATCGCGTCGTTCGCGAGCGGGCGGTCCGCGGTGCGGTTCATCTTCCGGTCGACGTCGCGCTCCAAGACGTGGTTGAACGTCCCGCTCGCGCCGATCGAGAGGACGCCACCGAGGAGGGTGAGGACGACCGTTCGCACGGTGAGCGCGGGACCGGCCGAGAGCGCCATGCCCGCCGAAGCGACGAGACAGAGCAGCCACATCAGCCGCGGCTTCATCATCCGGAAATAGGCTCCCGCGAGCGCCCACCACCCGAGGTCGTCGGGCGACGACGCGGCCGACGCCGGCGCGGGATCGCTCCCGTCCTTCGGTTCGCCGTCCCACTCGGCGGAGGGCTTGTGGGCCGTCCGCGATTCGAGCGCCCACGCGAGCGCGACGACGAGCGCGGAGAAGATCGCGACTCCCAAGCCGAGGTGGATCGCCGGGACGTACGCGACGGAGTCGGTCGCGGCGAGCGCGCCGACCGCCACCTGGAGGGGATAGCAGACGAGCGCGACGCCGATCGCGGCGAGGACGCGGGTGTCGGCGTCTTGGACGTACGCGAGCCCGATCGTGCCCACGAGGAGGAGAGCGACGAGGGCCGCGAGGAGGCGGTGCGCCCAGACGACCTCCAGCGGGAAGGAGGTGAGTGCGAACCACTGACCGTCGCAGGCCGGCCACGTCTGGCAGGCTGCGGCGGCGTCCGTCAGCGCCGTCGTCGCGCCGACGACGAGGAGTGCGTAGACGCCAAGGACGGCGACGACGAGCACGTGAGAGAGACGGGGACGTATCGGTCGCACGATGACTCTATCGGAGGTTGGGTCGGGGCGTACTTATCCCCCCCGACTCCCGCCTACGGAGCCCGAGTCGGTAGTTACTTGTCCGGCACTTCCCAACGATCGGGTAGCAATGTCCCGGAAGCGGCTCTCGTCCGTCCTGACGATGGGGCTGATGGGGCTGGTGCCGTTCGTCGTCGCCGCACAACCGGCAGCCGCGGCGTCGTCCGTGACGAGCCAGTACATCGACAACGTCAGCAACCTGCTGCTCGCCGTCGCACTCCCCATCACGATCATCGTCGAGGGGGTCCTCTTCTACGCCATCTGGAAGTTCCGGAAGGCCGACGAAGCGAAGCCCACTCAGGAGAACCGTCGCCTCGAGATCACCTGGACCGCCGCGACCGCGGTCGTCCTGCTGTTCGTCGGCCTCGTCGCCTACGGCGCGATGGGGTCGCCGTACGTCCTCGCCTCTCAGGAGGACTCCCAGCAGATGATGGAACAACCCGACACGACCGTCGTCCACGTCGACTCCTACCAGTGGTCGTGGCAGTTCCACTACCAGCACAACGGGACGAACTTCACGTCCGAGAATCTCGTGCTCCCCGCCGAGAAACAGGTGGTGTTACGAATCACGTCACGCGACGTCCTCCACGCGGTCCACATCCCCGCGCTGGGGCTGAAGAAGGACGCCTTCCCCGCCCGGACGACGTACATCGCCACGGAGATCAACGAGGACTCCGTCCGCGAGGAGCCGTACGTGCTCTACTGTGCGGAGTTCTGTGGGGCCGGCCACTCCAACATGCTCGCCGACGTCATCGTGAAAGACCAGTCGGAATACGAGCAGTGGGCGAGCGAGCAGGCCCAACAGGCCCGAGAAGAAGCGAGCGGATCGAGTAGCGACGAGTCCTCGAACGCGACGGCGACGGCCACGAACGAGACCGCGATGAACGCCACGGCGACCGACGAGACGGCAGCGCTCGCGGCCCCGTCTGTCTAACGCCGCTCCCTTCCGTTCTCACCGTTTCCACCCGAGTCCGTAGCGATCGGTCTCGACGTCGCCGGCGGAGCCAGTTGGGAGGTTTTTTATCGTATCCCGCGTTACCCGCCAGTATATGGCTACGGAGGAAAGCGAAGACCACGGACACTTCTTGCCCGCCGTCCGCGACTGGCCGCGCGGCTACGGCGAGGCGAGCTGGTGGCCGTTCGTCACGGCCATCGGGCTCTTGGTCGTCTACACCGGCGCATCGCTCTACGTGATCGGACGCGGTACTGACCTCGTCTCGTCGAGCGTCGGCCTCGGTGCGTTCGTCGCGGGCTGGGCCGTCACGATCCTCGGGATGTTCGGCTGGATCTATCAGGCGTTCGTCGTCGACTTCTGGGACCGGGGCTCGCACAACGGCGGCGCGTCGCTCCGCCTCGGGATGTTGCTGTTCCTCGGGACCGACATCGCCACGTTCGGCGCCGGGTTCGCGTACTACTTCTTCATCCGCACCGGTGGCTGGCACACCGAATACCTCCCCGAGAGCGGCATCCTCACGAGCGTCCTCGTGATCAACACGGTCCTGCTCGTGTTCTCCAGTTTCACCATCCACTGGGCCGAGGGCCACCTCCAGAAGGGGAACCACCAGCGGTTCGTACAGGGGCTCCTCGTCACCTTGCTCTGCGGGATCGTCTTCATCGGGGGGCAGATCTACGAGTACTACGAGTTCATCGTCCACGAGGGATTCACTCTCACCTCTGGGGTCTTCGCCAGCGGCTTCTTCGGGCTCACCGGCATCCACGGGATCCACGTGTCCTTCGGCGTACTCCTGCTCGCCATCCTCCTCGTGCGCGGGCTTCGCGGGCACTACGACGCCGATCGGCACGTCTCCGTCACGACCGTCTCGTGGTACTGGCACTTCGTCGACGCCATCTGGCTGTTCCTCGTCGCCGTCGTCTACATCGGCTCCGTCTTCGGGACGGAGTTCAGTCCCTTCTGAGACGCGGCGATCCCGGAGCGATACGCTTCTTACGTCCGCGCCCCAACGCATCGGTATGGAAGAGCAACCGGGCCTGAGCGAACAGTACACTCGCGCGAGCCCGTGGCCGGTGTTCGTCGCGCTCGGACTCGTCCTCACCGAGTTCGGCGTGTTCCTCGGCAACTACCTCCTCCCCGTCGGGGTCGGTGGCGTCCTCCTCTTGGAGGCGAGCGTCGTCGGGATTCTCCGGGAGTCCGGGTACGTCGACTCGCTGTGGCCGTCGTCGCTCGGTGTCGGGCTGTTCGTCGGCGGGGTCGGCGCCGCGCTCCTCACCGTCGGACGGTTCAACCGCGGGGCCGCGCTCGCCGGCGCGGGCGGGATCGCGGTCCTCGCCGCCGTCGGGTTCTGCTGCTACGAGCGGGGCTACCTCTGAGGGAAACCCTCAACATATATTTGCTCGGGGACCGCACGCTCACGCAATGAAGGCGAAATCCAGCGTGTTCGAAAAAGAGGTCCTCCTCGACATCGCGGTGAACATCATCCCGCTCGCCGTGATCGTCGTCTTCGCGGCCGTCTTCCTTGTCGTCAACCCGTGGGCGAACGACACGACGTTCAGCCGCGTGCTTCAGTACGCACTGCTCGTCCTCCCGTTCATCGGACTCTCGATCCTGACGTACGCCGCCGCGCGCCGGATCGAGGTGGAAGAAGACATCGAAGTCGGGCCGTAATCGGCGGACAGTTCGTCGCCGTGCGACGGGCGAACCCGTACCTTTCTTTACCGTGGGACCCCCACTGCCGAACATGGCAGTCTCCCCCGAACTCGTATTCTCGGTGCTGATGGGGCTGCTGCTCCTGGTCGTGGCGGGGTGGCTGACCCGCCTCGAAGACTGGCAGGCGTACACGCCTGTCGGCGGGGGCGGCTACGGCGAAAGCACCGGGCACGGGCACGAAGAGAAACCGGCTGGACTGACTCGGTGGCTCACCACCGTTGACCACAAGGACCTCGGCATCCTCTACTCGCTCTTCGGCATCGTCGCGTTCGCCTGGGGCGGGATCACGGCGATGCTCATGCGCGTCGAGCTCACGACGCCGGGGATGGACTTCTTGGCCTCGTTCGGCGGGGTCGGGCTCTACAACGCCCTGCTCACCACGCACGGCATCACGATGCTGTTCCTGTTCGCCGCCCCGCTCATCTTCGGCTTCGCGAACTACATGGTGCCGCTGCTCGTCGACGCCGACGACATGGCGTTCCCGCGGATCAACGCCATCGCGTTCTGGATCCTCCCGTTCGCCACGATCCTGATGTGGGCGGGCTTCTTCCTGCCGCTCGTCGGAATCGACATCCAGGCCGCGAAGACGAGCTGGACGCTCTACACGCCCCTCTCCAGCACGATGCAGGGGACGGGCGTCGACGTCTTCCTCCTTGGGTTCCACCTCTCCGGGTTCTCGACGACGATGGGCGCGATCAACTTCATCGCCACCATCGTCGCCGAGCGCGACAGCGTGAACGTCCCGTGGAGCAAGCTCGACATCTTCAGCTGGACGATCCTCACGCAGGGTGGGCTCATCCTGTTCGCCTTCCCGATCCTGACCGCCGCGGTCACGATGCTGCTGCTCGATCGGAACTTCGGGACGATGTTCTTCGCCGGCGAAGGTGGGGGCGCGATGCTCTGGCAGCACCTCTTCTGGTTCTTCGGCCATCCGGAGGTGTACATCCTCGTCCTGCCGCCGATGGGGCTCGTTAGTCTCATCCTCCCGAAGTTCGCGGGCCGCAAGCTCTTCGGGTTCAAGTTCATCGTCTACTCGACGCTCGCCATCGGCATCCTCTCCTTCGGCGTGTGGGCGCACCACATGTTCACGACGGGGATGAACCCGCGACTCACCGCCTCGTTCATGGCGATCTCGTTGGCGATCGGGATACCCTCCGCGGTGAAGGTGTTCAACTGGATCACGACGCTGTGGAACGGGAAGCTGCGGATGACCGCACCGATGCTGTTCTCGGTCGGTTTCGTCCAGAACTTCATCATCGGCGGCGTCACCGGCGTCTTCCTCGCCGCCGTCCCGTTCGACCTCGTGATGCAGGACACCTACTACGTCGTCGGGCACTTCCACTTCATCGTCTTCGGCGCGATCGGCTTCGCGCTCTTCGCGGCGATGTACTACTGGTTCCCGATCATGACGGGTCGGATGTACGACCGGCGCCTCGCGCTCTGGCACTTCTGGCTTTCCATCATCGGCGGGAACGTCACGTTCATCGCCATGCTGATCCTCGGCTACGGCGGGATGCCCCGCCGGTACGCGACGTACCTGCCGAAGTTCATGACCTGGCACGCCGTCGCCACCGTCGGTGCGTTCATCATGACGTTCGGCGTGGTCGCCTTCGTCTGGAACATCTGGCAGTCGGCGCTGTACGGTAAGCGAGTCGACTCCGGCGACCCGTGGAACCTCAAGCAGTCCGATCAGTTCAGCAACGAGTGGAAGTGGTACGAGGGGAAGCGACAGACGATGCTCGCCGACGGCGGTGAGGAAGACGCGGACGACGCCGAGCGGAACGCGGCCGACTGACGGACGCGCGACTCGCCGTTTCGATTCCGGTCTCGGCTTCGGTCTTCAGTTCTCGAGTTCGACGTCGACTCGTCGTTCGTTACGTGATGACGACGAGGAACGTGGCGACCATCATCGCGGTGGCGACGCCGTACAGCGTGAGCAGCAGTTTCTCCTTCTCTTCCATACGGGGACGAACGGTCGGCGACGGCAAAGGCTAATCGCCTCCGGGACCGATGACGGGGTGTGAGTACGCTCGCGTCTATCGCCGGTCGTCGCGTCGTCTTCCTCATTGCCGCTGTCGCGGTAGTCGTCTCTGCGCTCTTCGGCTACATCCTCGGCTACGTCGTACAGCCGAACGCCCTCGACGGCACCGTCGGCTCGCTCGGGCCGATCACGTTCGCGCTGACGCCGCTGAACCTCGCGATCTACGGTGCGGTGATGGTCGGGCTGTCGTTCGGCGTGGTGTTGGCGCTCGTCGCGTACGCCTCCCGGTACGACGACGCGACGCCGGCGGACGCGGAGCCGAACGAGGAGGGATAACGGCGATCAGAGCACGTCGGCGAGCGCGACGAGGTCCTCGACGACCACGTCGGCGTCCCCGCCGACGCGCTCCGCGGGGTCGTTGTCGCGGTTCACCCACGCCGTCGCCATGCCGGCGGCGCTCGCGCCCGCGACGTCCCAGCCGTTCGAGGACACGAGCCGACAGGCGGGGAGCGGGCGATCGAGTTCGCTCGCGACGTGTTCGTACACCGCGGGGTCGGGTTTGAGCGCGCCGGCGTCGTCCGCACTCACGAGCCCGTCCACGCGCGCGTCGATCCCCGCGTTCGCCGCGAGCCGATCGAGCATCGCCGGCGTACCGTTCGAGAAGACGACGGCGTCGCGTTCGTCGGTGAGCCTATCGAGGGCGTCGAGCACGTCGGGATACGGATCGAGATCGTCGTACGCGGAGAGGAGGGCGTCCGTCGCGGCGACGTCGAGTCCGTAGTAGTCGAGGGCGTACCCGAGCGCGTCGCGCGTCACGACGTCGAACGGCTCGTAGCGATCCATCGCCCCACGGTGATACGCGTACTCGATCTGTTTCGAACGCCAGAGCGCGTCGACGTCCGCGGCGAGTCCGCCCGGAATATCGAGTTCGCGCTCAATCGCGTCCGCGACGCTGGAGACGTCGCAGAGCGTGCCGTACATGTCGAAACAGAGCGCCTCGTCGGCCATACTCAGAACAGTTGGACGGCCGGCTCCCTAAACCGTGTGGCCCGGACGGGGGCCGTGATCGCCGCGTCAGTCGTCGGACTTCGAGCGGATGTCGTCGACGATACCGGGGTTCTGAAGCGTCGAGGTGTCGCCCAGCTCCTCGTCGTTGGCGATGTCCTCGAGGAGGCGGCGCATGATCTTCCCGGATCGGGTCTTCGGGAGCTCGGGCGTGAAGACGACCTCCTCGGGGCGTGCGATGGGACCGATGGCGTCCTCGACGCCCTCGACGATGGCGGCGCGCATCTCGTCGTTTCCTTCGTAGCCGTCTTCGAGGATGACGTAGGCGTAGACCGCTTCGCCCTTCAAGTCGTGGTCGCCGCCGACGACGGCGGCCTCGGCGACGCCGTCGACGCCGACGATCGCGGACTCGATCTCCATGGTCCCGAGTCGGTGCCCGGAGACGTTGATCACGTCGTCGACGCGGCCGAGGACGGTGATGTAGTCCTCGTCGTCGACCTTCGCGCCGTCCTCGGGGAAGTAGACCCAGTCCTCGGGGTCGTCAGAGTCGGTGTCGGAGTACTCCGCCCAATACTCGTCGATGAACCGCTCGTCGTTCTTGTAGAGCGTGCGCAGCATCCCGGGCCACGGCTTCTGGACGGTCAGATAGCCGGCGCGGCCGGGCTCGACTTCCTCGGCGTTCGTGTCGACGATCTCGACGTCGAGGCCAGGGAGCGCGGGACCGGCGCTCCCGGGCTTCATGTCGTTAACGCCGGGGAGCGTCGTCACCATGTGACCGCCGGTCTCCGTCTGCCACCACGTGTCGACTACCGGGCACTCCTCGCCGCCGATGTGCTTGTAGTACCACTTCCACGCGCGGGGGTTGATCGGTTCGCCGACCGTCCCGAGCAACCGCAGCGAGGAGAGGTCGTTGTTCGCGGGGTATTCCGCGCCCCACTTCATGAACGATCGGATGGCGGTGGGGGCGGTGTAGAGTTGGTCGGCTTCGTACTCCTCGATGATCTGCCAGAGGCGCTCGCGCGTCGGGTAGTCCGGCGTCCCCTCGTACATCATCGACGTCGTCCCGAGGGCGAGGGGGCCGTAGACGATGTAGGAGTGGCCGGTGATCCACCCGATGTCCGCCGAGCAGAAGTAGGTGTCCTCGGGTTTGACGTCGAGGACGGCCTGCGAGGTCCACGCCGTCCACGCGAGATAGCCCGCCGTCGTGTGTTTCACCCCCTTCGGTTGGCCGGTGGTCCCGGAGGTGTACATGAGGAAGAGCATGTCCTCCGCGTCGCGCGCGACCGGCTCGACCGTCGCGCCGGCGTGGTCGGCCACGAGGTCGGCGTAGTCGTGCTGATCGGCGGCGAGGTCGTGGCCGAAGTCGTCGCCGTTCGGGCCGAGGCGATCGACCACGACCGTCTCGACGTCGTGATCGACGTCCGCGAGCCCCTCGTTGGTCTTGTCGAGGTGATCGAGGGGGTCGCCGCGCCGGTAGTAGCCGTCGCAGGTGACGAGGTACTCGGAGTCGGCGGCGTTCATCCGCGTGGCGAGCGCCTCGGCCGAGAAGCCGGCGAAGACGACCGAGTGGGGCGCGCCGATACGCGCGCAGGCGAGCATGGCGATGGGAAGTTGCGGGATCATCGGCATGTAGAGGGTGACGACGTCGTCCTCGCCGACCCCGAGATCGCGGAGAGCGGCGGCGGCCTCGTTGACCTCCCGGTGGAGCTCCTCGTAGGTGATCGAGCGATTGTCCTCCTCGACGGGCTCGCCGATCCATTCGAGGGCGGCCTCGTCGGCGCGCTCGGGCAAGTGTCGGTCGATACAGTTGTAGGAGGCGTTCAGCGTTCCGCCGGTGAACCACTCGTAGAACGGCGGGTTCGAGTCGTCGAGCACCTGATCGTAGTCGTCGTCCCACGAGAGGAGGTCCGCGGCGCCCTCCCAGCACTCGGGCCAGTTCTCCTCGAACTCCTCGTAGATTCCCGCGTCCGTGACGTTGGCCTGCTCGACGAACGATTCCGGCGGCTCGAAGACGCCCTGATCGGCCAGTCGTGCTTCGAGCTCCACGTCGTCCGCGGGATCCTCGTCAGCCATAGTTCGTGTGTACGATGAACTAATCTGAGTATAAAACTTACCAAAGGATCGTGAGGGTTTATAGGCCGTTTCGCGTCGCGGCTCGGGGAGCAGAAATGTATGATTATGGAGTGGCTGGAGACGGGCATACGCCCGCGGCCGCGGACCGACGGGGCTGAAGCTGTCGACGAGCATAGCGCGATCGACGTCCGTCCTCCGAGAAGAGACCGTCCCCCGCCGGGTGCGATGTGCACTGGACCGCGTCGTCGACAGACCGTAACTCGGCTCTCGACGCCCGCCGAAGTTACTGGAAGCGTTCGGTCGTCTCGACGAGCGGGTGGCGCGCGTAGTCGACGACGTTCACGTCCTCGACCGACTCCAAGCCCTCCTCGCTGGCCGTGCGCGCCATCCCGAGATCGACGCGCGTGCCGAGGACGATGACGTACGCGTCCATCGTCTCGACGTCCATCGTGTGTGCGGCCATCGCGCGGTGGTGGCCGTCCGCGAGCAGGAGGTCGCCGCCGTTATCGATGACGACGAGGGGTTCCGTGAGGCCGTGCTCGATCTCGTAGCGTCGCCCCTCCAGTTCGTCGGCGTACACTTTCCCCTGCGTCGGCACGAGGTCCGCGATCGCCACCTCGCGGCGCTCCTCGCTCGCGTCTACGTCGTGGATCGTCTCCAGCGTTCGCAGGAGCTTCCCGACCTTCTCGGGGGTCGCGCGTTCGATCTGGGAGCGGATGACGTCGGCGTTCGAGATGATGCCGACGAGCGTTCCCGCGTCGTCTACCACCGGGAGCTTCTGGATGCCCGAGCGGAGGATGACGCGCGCCGCGTCGTTGACGTCCATCTCCGGGTGCGCGACGAGCAGGTCGTCGGACATCACGCGGAACATCGGCGTGACGTCGTCGGCGAGGAGCAGATCGCGCGCCGTGACGAACCCCTCGACCTTCCGTCCCTGCGTCACCGGGAAGCCGTTGTGGCCGTCGCTCTCGACGATACGTCGCGAGACGTCGGCGACGGTGTCCTCCGGCGCGACGGTAGCGACGTCCCGCGTCATGTAATCTCGGACCCGTGGTTTCCCACCGGCGTCGACGTCGAGCGGTTCGTCCATCGTGTCGGTTCGATGCGGTCGACGGACAAAAACGCGTTGCCACATCGAGACCCCCGGCCGACCTCCGGCCCGTCGGCGTCGCCCGACGCTACTCCGCGGTCGCGTCGCCCACCGGCGCCAGCCCGTCCCCGCTCGCCGCGTCGCGCACCGCCTCGAAGAACCGCGGCGTGATCGCGCCCTCGAGCACCGACGCCAGCGTCTCCCCCTCGTCCTCCTGAACGGCGTCGAAGACGCCGAGCGGGAGCTGTGCGCCCGCCATGTCGGTGTGCCCGCCCGCGCTCCCGACGCCGTCGAACGCGACGCGGAGCACCTCACCGAGATCCACGTCGTTGCCCCGCCCGCGCGCCGAGGCGTAGATCGTCCCGTCCATGAAGCCGTAGACGAACGTGATCGTCACCCCCTGGATGGCGAGCAGGCGGTCGGCGGCCTGTGCGATCGCGTCCCGATCGGAGATCGCACCGACGCAGGACGTGAGCACGTCGCCTTCGACCTCGCGGTTCCGGATGCCGCGCGCGACGACCTCGAAGGTGTCCGCGCTGATCGACGGGCTCTCGATCCGCTCCAGGACGTCGACGGCCGCGTGGGGGAGGAGGGCGGCCGCCGCCGAGAAGTCCTGCTGTGTGATCTCGCGCTTGAAGTCCTTCGTGTCGATCCGGATGCCGTAGAGGAGCGCCGTCGACAGCGCCTCGGTGTACTCGATGCCGAACCAGTCGAGGTACTGCGTCATGATCGTGCTCGTCGCACCGATATCCTCGCGGATGTCCGCGAACGGCGCCGTCACGTCGCCCTTCGGCGGGTGGTGGTCGATCACGATGTCGACCGCGGTCTCGGGGTCGAGCTGGTCGTTCACACCGGGCGCCGAGTGATCGACGAGCGCGACCGCGTCGAAGTCGTGTGCCTCGTCCGGGTCGAGGCGCGTGAGATCGAGTTCGAGGAGATTGACGAACGCGCGGTTCTCCTGGTGGCTGATGTCACCGAAATAGCACGGTTCGGCGTCGATCCCGAGCGCTTCCGCGATCCGACAGAGCGCGATCGCGGCCGCGATCGCGTCCGGATCGGGATTGTCGTGAGCGAGCACCGTCAGTCGCCCGTCCACGGATTCGAGCGTCTCCCGGAGGTGACGCGCTCGGGCGTCCGTCCCGCGCTCGACGCCCGCCTCGACGTGGTCGACGACGGCGCCACCCGCCGAACACACCCGATCCGCGGCCGCCCCCAGCCGCGTCCGGTCATCGGCGGTCGCGCCGGTGCCGGTGTACGCGACGAGGTAGGCGTCGGGGAACGCCGTCGCCGCCGCCTCGGCCGCGCGGGCGTTCATCGCGGCGTCGTCGCTCGCGACGAAGACGACGTCGGGACCGTCCCCGTGTTCGAGGAGCGCGCCGGGGTCGGTGACGTCGGCCGTCTCCGCGGCGACCTTCTCGTTCCGTAGCGACTCGATGCGGCTCTCGTCGGGGTCGAGAACGAGCAGGTCGCCGGGGCGCTCGCGGATCGCTTCCAGGACGGTGTGCGCGACCGTCCCGCTGCCGAGCACCAGACGGGATACCATCTGCCCTAGCTCTGTGCCGACGGGCAGTAAAGCCTGCCGTCTCCGTCGCTTACGCGCTCACGAGCGCGCGTGCCGCCGCGTCCGCCCACGAGAAGACGAGGTCGGGGGCGACGAGGAGCACGACGGTGACGACGGTGGCGACGACGACGGCGGCGTAGATGCCCGTCGGGCGCTCGCGGGCGACGCCGGTCTCGTCGGGGGCGTCGACCCAGACGGCCTTGACGAGCCGACTGTAGTAGAACAGCGAGAGCGCGCTGTTGACGATCCCGACGGCGGCGAGCCACCAGAGACCGGACTGGACGGCGCCGAGGAAGAGCGCGTATTTCGTCCAGAAGCCACCGCCGACCGGGAGGCCGGCGAGGCCGAAGAGCAGGACGGCGAGCGCCGCCGAGGCGACCGGCGCGGAGCGCCCGAGACCGGCGTAGTCCTCGAAGGTGCGCCCGACGCCCCAGCGCTCGGCGAGCGCGACGACGAGGAACGCGCCGGTGTTCGTGAAGCCGTAGACGAACAGGTGAGCGAAGCTCGCCCCGACGACCGCGATGTCGCTCGACGCCGGCCCGGAGAGGGCCGCGAGACCGATGAGCGCGTAGCCCGCGTGCCCGATGCTGGAGTACGCGAGCATCCGCTTGACGTTCGTCTGCGTCGCCGCCGCGACGTTGCCGAGCGTCATCGTGAGGACGGCGAGCACGGCGAAGACGAGCGTCCACGGGATGCCGAGCGCCTCGAAGGCCGCGAGCGGGAAGGCGAGCAGGAAGACGCGGAACGCGAGCACGAAGCCGGCGGCCTTCGACGCCGACGAGAGGAACGCGCTGATCGGCGCGGGCGCCCCCTCGTAGGCCTCGGGGGCCCAGAAGTGGAAGGGCACGCTCGCGGTCTTGAACGCGAAGCCGCCGATCAGCATGACGACGCCGGCACCGAGCACGGTGACGTGTGCGTTCCCCTGTACGGCCGCCGCGAGCGCCTCGAAACCGAAGACGCCCGTCGCGGCATAGACGAGGCTGATCCCGTAGACGAGGATCCCCGAGGAGAGCGCGCCGACGACGAAGTACTTCAGCCCCGCCTCGGCGCTCCCCGCATTGCGCTTGAGGAACGCGACGAGCGCGTACGCCGGGAGGCTGACGAGTTCGAGCGCGAGGAACGCCGTAACGAGCGAGTTCGCGGCCGCCATGACGCTCATCCCGGCGGTGGCGAACAGGACGAGCGCGTAGTAGGCCGACTGATTGGGTTCGTCGCGGACGTAGTCGTAGCTCGCGGCGGCGACGAGCGCCGCGACACAGCCGAAGACGGCCGTGAAGAACGACGTCGAGGCGTCGACGGCGAGCGCGCCGTCGAAGAGCGTCGTCCGCCCCGTCCCGCCCGCGAAGAGCCACGCGGCGACGCCGGCGCTCACCACGCCCGCGAGCGCCGTGACGCCGGCGAGCAGGCCGTTCTTCCGCGACGTCGGCGCGAACGCGTCGACGACGAGGACGAGCAGTGCGGCGAGACCGAGGACGTACTGCGGGGTGAGTGCGGGAAGCGCCATTTAGAGACCACCTCCGAAGACCGCGACGAACGCACCGACAGCGTCCTGAATCGCCCCCATCAGCGTCCCGGGGGCGACCCCGAGGTAGATCGAGAGGAGGACGAGGGCGACCGCGGGCGCGAGGTCGCGCCGCGAACGCGGCGTGACCGTCGTCGGCGCCTCGAACGGACCCATGAGGACGCCCTGGAGGAGCCGCAGGAGGTAGCCGGCGACGACGACGATCCCGAACATCGCGGCCGCGGTGACGAGCTGCGCGTGCGGGTACGGCGCGGCGAACGAGCCCGTGAAGACGAAGAATTCGCCGGCGAAACCGGACATGAGCGGGAGGCCCATGTAGCCGAACGCGCCGGCGACGAGCACCGTCGCCGTCACCGGAAGCCGATCGGCGAGCCCGCTCAGCTTGTTGATCATGCGTGTGCCCGTCGCGTCCTCGACGTAGCCGACGGCGAGGAAGAGCACGCTCACGAGCAGGCCGTGGCTCACCATCTGGAACGTCGCGCCGGCGAGCCCGTAGTTCGTCGCGGCGACGCTTCCGAGGAGCACGAAGCCCATCGACGGGATCGACGTGTAGGCGACGAGCCGCTTGGCGTCGCGCTGTGCGAGCGCCGCGAGCGAGCCGTAGAGGACGGTGAGCACGGCGACGAGCGCGAGCGGGAGCGCCCACTGCCGGATCAGGTCTGGGAACATCGTGACGTTGAACCGCAACAGCGAGTACGTCCCCATCTTCGTGACGACGCCCGCGAGCAGCACGGTAACGGGCGTCGGAGCCTCCGTGTACGCGTCCGGGAGCCACGTGTGGAACGGGACGAACGCGCTCTTGACGGCGAAGCCGAAGAAGAGCGCGAGGAACGCGACACCGGTAAGCGTGCTCGCAGAGAGGCCGAACGCACCCGTGACCGCGCCCGATCGGACCGCCTCGGCGACGGCCGCGAGGCCGAAGCTCTCGACGGGCGTCGCCACGACGAGCATGACGAAGCCGACGAACAGCACGAGGCTCGCCACGTTCGTGTAGACGAAGAACTTGATCGCGGCGTAGCGCCGCCGCGGCCCGCCGTACACCGCGACGAGCAGATACATCGGCACGAGGACGAACTCCCAGAAGACGAACCAGAGGAAGAAGTCGAGCGCCGAGAAGACGCCGATCAGGCTCGCCTCCGTGAACAGGAGGAGCGCGTAGAACAGCGAGCGCCGCTCCCCGATCTCGCCCCGCGCCGCGACGATGGCGACCGTCGTCAGCACGGCGGTGAGCACGACGAGCGGGAGGCTGATGCCGTCGAGACCGACGTGCCAGTCGATGGCGTAGCCGCCGATGTCGACCCACGGGACGACCGTCTCGAAGGCGGGCGTTCCGCCGAGCAGCGCGTTCTCCGTCCCGTCGAACGCGGTGTAGGCGTAGAAAATCCCGACGAGCGGGACGAGACTGAGCACGGCCGCGAGGCGACCGGCGTACCGTGCCGGTGCGAGGAGGACGGCGAACGCGGCGACGAACGTGACGGCGAGTAGGGCTTCTACGAGCATGTCAGAACCACCCCCCGAGGAGGAGGACGATGAGGAGCAAGACGACGAGGCCGAAGACGAGCTGGGTCGTGTACGTCGTCACGACGCCGGTCTGGACGCGCCGCAGGCGATCGGACGCGACGAGGCTCGTCGAGGAGACGCCGTTCACGACGCCGTCGACGACGCTCGCGTCGAAGACGTCCACCGCGTTGGCGAGCGGTTCGGTGACGCCCGTCGCGAGCCACGTCTGGAACTCGTCTTGGTAGTAGTTGTTGTACAGGACCGTCTTCGCCGGACCGAGGGCGTCCGTCTTCTCGACGGGCTCGGGGACGTTGTACCACGTCCACGCGAGCGCGACGCCCGTGAGCGCGAAGACGAGCGACACGACGGCGGAGACGACGGGGCTGACGGTCGCACCGTGGAACCCCGCGACGTCGACGACGAGCTCATGATAGTGCTCGGCCGTCGCACCGGCGAGACCCGGTAGCGGCCCGTTCAGCCAGCGTTCGAGGAACAGCAGGCGTTCACCGACGACGCCCTTCAGCGGGTCGACGTTGACGAGCCCGACGACCGCGGCGAGGACGCCGAGGATCGCCACCGGAACGCGCATGTTCGCCGAGGCCGCGTCGGCGTCGCGCGCCGTCTCGGAACGCGGTTCGCCGTGGAAGGTGAGGAACACCATCCGGAAGGTGTAGAACCCCGTGAACGCGACGGCGACGAGCCCCATGAGGTACGCGAACAGCACGAGCGGCTGGCCGCCGAGACCGACGGTGAGCGCGTGATGGAGCACGGCGTCCTTCGACCAGAACCCCGCGAACGGCACGATGCCGGCGAGCGCGAGCGACCCGGAGAGGAACGCCCAGTAGACCGTCGGCATCCGATCCTTGAGCCCGCCCATCTTCCACATGTCCTCGTCGTGGTGCATGGCGATGATGACCGCGCCGGCGCCGAGGAACAAGAGCGCCTTGAACGTCGCGTGGGTCAGCAGGTGGAAGACGCCCGCGACGTAGCCGCCGGAGCCGAGGCCGAGCATGATATACCCGTATTGACTGATCGTCGAGTAAGCGAGCACCTGCTTGATCTCGCGCTTCACGAGCGCCATCGTCGCGGCGAACAGCGCCGTGAACCCGCCCACGAGGGCGATGACGGTGAGGGCCGTCGGCGTGAGCGCGTAGAAGCCGTACAGCCGGGCGACGAGGTAGACGCCCGCGGCGACCATCGTCGCGGCGTGGATGAGCGCAGAGACCGGCGTCGGGCCCTCCATCGCGTCGGGAAGCCACGTCTGGAGCGGGAACTGCGCGGACTTCCCGATCACGCCGCCGAGGATCAGGAGGCCGAGGATCGTGAACCACGTCGCGGGATCGACGCCGAACGTGTTCACGCTCGCCTCGCCTTCGAGGGCTGCGTGCGCGAGCGCCGGGAAGGACGCGTCGCCCGCGAACGCGGCCGTTCCGAACGTCCCGAGGACGCCGACGAGGCCGACGAGCAGGAAGTAGTCGCCGAAGCGCGTCACGAGGAACGCCTTCTTCGCGGCCGAGGCCGGGCCGGGCTCGCGGAACCAGTGGCCGATGAGCCACCACGAGCAGAAGCCGACGAGCTCGAAGAAGACGAAGGCCTGCAGGAGGTTCGACGCGAGCGCGAACGCGAGCATGCTCGCCGTGAACAGTCCGAGGCCGGCGTAGTACCGCGCGAGCCCGGTCTCGCCCTCGTCGTTCATGTAGCCGAGGCTGAAGACGTGGACGAGCAGGGAGACCCCGGAGACGGCGACGACCATCAGCGCCGACAGCGGATCGAGGAGGAGCCCGAACGTCAGCGCGAACGAGTCGTTCGCGGCCGGGACCCACGTCCAGACCTGCGAGACCGTCGCTCCGCCCGCGCCTACCGTGAGGAACGCCCACACGGAGAGCACGAGCGAGATCGCGGTCGCGGCGATCCCGGGAAGCGCGCCGCCCTTCGGAAGGGCGCGGGGCGCGTAGTGGCCGACGAGGAGCGCGACGAGGAACGCCGCGAACGGCACCAGTGGAATCGCGGTGACGGCTGCGGTTACGTCCGCCATCTTACCACCTCATACTCGTCGGATTCGTGATGTCGATGTCTTTGAACTTCCGGTACGCGACGAGGACGATCCCGACGCCGACGGCGACTTCCGCGGCGGCGAGGGCCATCGTGAACAGGCTGAAGACCTGCCCGCTGATCGTCCCGTAGTGCGCGCTCGACGCGACGAAGACGACGTTCGCGGCGTTGAGCATGAGCTCGACGCTCATGAGGTAGACGAGCGCGTTCCGGCGCGCGAGGACGCCGAAGACGCCGATGCAGAACATCGCCGCCGAGAACAGCAGGTAGTATTCGAGGGGGACCATCAGCGCTCACCTCCGTCCCTGCGCGCGAGCGTGATCGCGGCGACGACGGCCGCGACGAGCACGACGTCGACGATCTCGAACGCCGCGAGGAAGCCGTTCGAGAGGAGCGGCGTCTCCCCGGCGAGGCCGATGAGCGCGTAGCCGATCCCCTCGGTCATCGGGGCGTCCGCGGGGAACCACGCGGCGCTCCCGAAGTCGGCGGCGAGGAACGCGCCGGCGAGCACGACGAAGAGGGCGAGCGCACCCACACCGCGAGCGAGGTTCGCGTCCGTCGCCAGCTCGGGGCGAGACGTCATGCGACCACCTCCTCGTTCTCCTCGTCGCCCGCGTCGTCGGTGAGCATGACGGCGAACGCCAGCAGGACGAGCACGCCGCCGACGTAGACGAGCACCTGCATCGCGGCGACGAACGCCGCCTCGAGCATCACGTAGTGGACCGCGACGCTCAACAGCGCGCCGCCCAGCGAGAGCGCGGCGTGCCACGCGTGCTTCGAGAGGACGACGCCGGCGCTGAAGCCGAGCGTCACGAGCGCGAACGCCGCGAACGCCGCGAGTTCGAGCGTGCTCACTGGTAGTCGACCTCCCCGTCGCCCTCACCGACCCACGCGCCGCGATCCGGTTCGCGCGACGCGAGGGGGTCGATGTCCTTGTACCACGGGACGTTCCCGAGCTGTTCTTTGTTGTAGACGAGATCGTGTTTCGTGTCGCCCGTGAACTCGAAGTTCTCCGTGAGGAGGATGGCGTCCACTGGGCAGACCTCCTCGCAGAGCCGGCAGTAGATGCACTGCGCGACGTGGAGGTTGTACTGTTCGCCCTGCCGTTTGTCGTCGGTGACGATCTGGATGGTGTCGTTCGGACACACCTTCTCGCACTGGCGACACCAGATACAGCGCTCCTGGCTGAACTTGTGGATGCCGCGGAACCGCGGGGAGACGTCGGGGGCCTCCTCGGGGTACTCGACGGTGAACGTCTTGCCGTCCAGTGCGTGTTTCATCGTCGTCGCCATCGACTTGAGGAGTCCGATCATGCTATCACTCCCACGATGATGGCCGTGAGCACCAGGTTCGCGAAGGAGAGGACGAGGAGTCCTTTCCAGCCGATCTCGAGCATCTGGTCGATGCGGACGCGCGGGACGGCCGCGCGACACCACTGCGTGAAGAGGAAGACCGCCCAGATCTTCACGCCGAACCAGACGATGCCGAGCCACGCCGGGCCGGGCCCGGCGGGGCCGCCGAGGAACAGCGTCGTGAGCACCGCGGCGCTGAGGAAGATGTGGAGGAACTCGCCGAGGAAGAAGAGGACGAAGTAGATGCTTGAGTACTCGGTGATGTACCCGCCGACGATCTCGGTCGGCGCCTCGCCGATGTCGAAGGGGTTGCGCCCGACCTCCGCGAGGCTCGCCACGAGGAACAGCGCGAGCGCGAAGGGGTTGAGGAAACCGTACCACGCCGGGATGGCGATTGGGCCGAGCGAGACGAGCGTGCCCTGTTGGGCCGCGACGATGTCGCTCAGCCGCAGCGTCCCGGCGAGCAACACGACCGAGGCGGCCGTGATGACGAGGGGGATCTCGTAGGCGATGCTCTCCGCGACCGAGCGCATCGAGCCGAGCAGGGAGTACTTGTTCCCGGAGGCGTACCCGCCGACGACCATGCCGACGCTGGCGATGCTGGAGACGGCGAAGACGTAGACGAGGCCGATCTCCGGGTCCGCGAGCTGGAGGCCGCTCCCCATCGGGATGACGGCGAACCCGAGCAGCGCGGACAGCGGGAGGACGGCCGGCGCGATGTCGAACGCCGGCCGGTCCGCGCCGTCGGGGATGATGAGCTCCTTCGACATCAGCCGGACCGCGTCGGCGGCGATCGTGAAGATCCCCGCCGGACCGTTACGATTGATGGCGATCCGATCGGTGAACATCGCGGTGATCTTCCGTTTCGCCCACGGGCCCGCGAGCGCGGACGTCGTCAGCATGACCGTGACGACGACACCGGAGACGACGGCGGCGAGGACGATCTGCAGCCAGAGCGGCGCCGTCGCGTAGCCGAGCCACTCGGCGATCGAAACCGGCGTCGTCGCCATCAGCGGTCCACCTCACCGAGGATGATGTCGAGGCTCCCGAGCGTGGCGACGAGGTCCGGAACGTACTCGCCGCGCGCCATCTCCGGGAGCGCCTGGAGGTTGCTGAAACAGGGGCTCCGGATCTTGAAGCGCGCGGGCTTGTCCGTTCCGTCAGAGCGGATGTAGATGCCGAGTTCGCCCTTCGCGCCCTCGACGGCGCGGTAGACCTCGGCGTCGGGTTCGGGGTTGAGCGTCCGCGGGACGTTCGCCTGGATCTCGCGCTCGTCCTCCGGCCACTCCTCTAGGAGATCGACGCACTGCTGGATGATGCGCGCGGACTGCTCGACCTCGCGCATCCGGACGAGCAGGCGCGAGTAGTTGTCGCCGCCGTCGTCCGTGATCACGTCCCAGTCGAGGTGTTCGTAATACCCGTAGGGGTCGTCGCGCCGGAGGTCGTAGTCGATCCCGGAGGCGCGTGCGACGGGACCCGTGACGCCGTACTGCTTTGCGGTCTCGGCGTCGAGGACCCCCGTCCCGACCGTCCGGAGCTGGAAGAGTTCGTTCTCCGTGATGAGGTCGTGGTACTCGTCGACGCGGCTCGGGAGTTCAGTGAGGAACTCCCGGACCATCTCGAAGAACTCCTCGCGGGGTTCGGGGAGGTCCCAGACGACGCCTCCCAGACGGAGGTAGTTGAACATCATCCGCTGGCCCGTGAGCTCCTCGAGGATGTTCTGAACGACCTCCCGGTCCCGCATCGCGTACATGAAGATGGCGGTGAAGTCGCCGTAGATGTCGAGGCAGAACGTCCCGAGCGCCAGCAGGTGAGCGGCGATCCGACAGAGCTCGGCGCTCATCGTGCGGACGACCTGCGCGTACTCGGGGACCTCGATGTCGTTTAAGTCCTCGGCGACGCGCGCGTACGCCCACTCGTTTAGGATGCCGGCGGAGCCGTAGTCCCAGCGGTCGGGGTAGGGCATGATCTGGTGGCGATACGTGCCAGATTGGGCCATCTGCTCCTCGCAGCGATGCAGGTAGCCGATGTCGGGTTCGACGTCGAGGACGGTCTCGCCGTCGAGGACGGTCTCGAGGTGGAGGACGCCGTGCGTCGCCGGGTGGTGGGGGCCGATGTTGACGAGCATCGTGTCGGACTCCCGGTGGTCGTCGGCGAGCGGATTGACGTTCTCCTCGAACTCGACGATCTGGGGTTTGTCCTGGTTGTAGTCGCGCCCGAGCGGGTGGCCCTGCCACGTCTCCGGGAGGAGGATGCGACGGAGGTCGGGGTGCTCATCGTAGTCGATCCCCACCAGATCGTACGCCTCGCGCTCGTGCCAGTCGGCGGTTCGGAAGACCGGCTCCGCGCTCTGACTCACCGGGTCGTCCCGGGGCGTCGGCACGACGACGCTCACCTCCTGCGTCGGGTCGTCGTACTTCTTCAGGTGGTAGATCGACTCGAAGCGGTCGTGGTACTCCTGCGCGGAGACGTTCGAGAGGTGATCGAAGCCCGCCTCGACCTTGAGCGTCGAGAGGGCGTCCTGCACGCGGTCGGCGCGGACGACGAACGCCTCGGCGTTGAGGTGGCTCTCGCGGCGCACGACGGCGTCACCGAGCAGCGCCTCGAGCGCGTCGTAATCCACGGCGCCGACCGGCTCGGTCGCCTCCGGCTCGGCGTCCTCCGCCGGCTCTTCAGTCTTGCTCATGGCGAATCGGCCCAATTGTACCGCATGACGAGGGTCTCCTCGTCGATGTCGTCGGCGAGCTTCTCCACGAGTTCGTCCTTCTCGAGGTCGCCGAACTGTTCGAGTTCGTACGGCTTCACCGTCACGGGCGACGTCTCGCCGTTCTTGACGCGCTCTTGGAGTTTGGCGATGCCGTAGACGAGCGCCTCGGGGCGGGGCGGACAGCCCGGGATGTGGATGTCGACCGGGATGACCTCCTCGGCGCCCTTCACGACGTTGTACCCCTGCTGGAAGGGACCACCGGAGGTCGAACAGCTGCCCATGTTCACGACGAACTTCGGCTCGGGCATCTGATCGTAGACGCGCTTCATCCGCGGGGCGAACTTGGAGACGATCGTTCCGGGGACGATCATCACGTCCGCCTGGCGCGGCGACGCGCGCGGGACGCCGGAGCCGAAGCGGTCGAGGTCGTGTTTGACCGCGTACGTGTGCATCATCTCGATGCTACAACACGCGATCCCGAACTGGAGCATGAACATCGAGGAGCCCCGGACCCAGTCCATGAACGCGTCGAACTTCGTGAGGACGAACGGCGTCGAGCCGAAGGCCTCACGCAGGGTCGAGTTGAACCGCGAGTCGACCTCGGACATGCGGTCCTCGCGGGTCTTCGTCTGCGGTGCGGTCGTGTCGATGATGTCGTCGCGGGGGTGATCGCTACTCATGTGTTGAACTCCGTGTTTGCGCTCGACACCCAGCGGATGACGCCGGTGCGCCACGCCCAACCGAGCCCGACTACGAGGACGGCGATGAAGACCAGCATCGGGGCGAGCGCCGACCCGAGGCCGGCGGCGCCGACGGCGTCCTGATAGACGACGGTCCACGGGAAGATCAGGACGGTCTCGATGTCGAAGACGACGAAGAGGAGCGCGACCATGTAGTACTGGATGTTGAAGTTGAGCCGCGTTCCGCCCGTCGGGACCTCACCGCTCTCGTAGACGGTTTCCTTCCCTTTCTCCGGCACGCTCGGCCGCAGCAGCCTCGACGTGCTCACCATCACGGCGGGTATCGAGGCGGCGACGACGGCGAACACGCCGACGGCGATCCATTCGTTCATCGTTCCGTATCACGCCGGACTTCACCCCCCACGCGTATAAGCGTTGATTCTTTACGATACTGCCGAAACCCGATAATACGTGCCTTTCAGACTCTCTAATCGAATTTCTCGGTGCCGAGTTCGTGCAGGCGACGCGAGACGTCCGCGACGCCGTCGCGCCGGTCGTCGTGGAGGGCGACGAGTCGATCGCGCAGCTCGTCGTGTTCCCGTGACAATACTTGTGCGGCGGAGAGCGCGGCGTTGTAGGACTTCCCCGCGTCGACGGCCGTGAGGGGTGCGCCGGTCGGCATGCCGATGACGGAGTCGACGGACTTCTCCTGCACCGGCACGCCGATGACCGGGACCGGGAACGCGATCGAGGCCGTCATGTTCGGGAGGTCCGCGGACTTCCCGCCCGCGCCCGCGATGATCACGTCTAGGCCGCGCGCCTCGGCCGTTTCCGCGTACGCGTACAGCAGGTCGGGCGTCCGGTGTGCGGAGACGACGTACGACTCGAAGGTGAATCGTTCCTCGGGCGGGTCGTCGTAGTCCGTCACCTCGGCGAACCCCAACGCCGTGAGCGCCTCGGACGCGCCGCGCATCGCCGGGAGGTCGGAGTCGCTCCCCATCACGATTCCCACGTCGGGCGTCCGCTCGCGCTCGCGCTCGGCCTCCTCGTAGAACTCCTCGCAGAGCTGGGCCACCGCGTCCGTCTCGTCGTGGTCAGTCGTCGTCACGTTCGATCACTCGAATCCGAGGGCGTTACGCGCTTCGTTCGCGCGCTGGCTGGCCGCCTTGGCGTCCTCGCCGAGCGCGGTGACGTGTCCCATCTTCCGCAGCGGGCGCACGTCGTGCTTCCCGTACCAGTGGAGCGCGGCGGTCGGCACGGCGAGCGCCTCGGGAACGCCCAAGAGGTCCGCGGGCTTGGTCTCCGCGACGTCGCCGAGCACGTTCACCATCGCCGTCGGGTCCCGCAGGCTCGGATCGCCGAGCGGGAGACCGAGCACCGCGCGAACGTGCTGCTCGAACTGCGACGTGACCGCGCCCTCGATGGTGTAATGCCCTGAGTTGTGCGGGCGCGGCGCGATCTCGTTCACGAGCACGTCATCGTCGACCTCGAAGAGCTCGACGCCGTAGACGCCGCGTCCGCGGAGGACGTCGAGCACGTCGGAGACGATGCCGCGCGCCTCGGCCACGACGTCGTCGCCCGCCGCCGGGGGCACGCGCGTCTCCCGGAGGATCTCGTCCTCGTGGACGTTCTCGACGATCGGGAACTGCGTCTCCTCGCTCGCCCCCTTCGCGCCGATCGCGGAGAGCTCGCGCTCGAAATCGAGGAGCTCCTCGGCGACCAACCCCTCCAGGTCGTCGAAGTAGTCCTCCGCGTCCGCGACCGTCTCCGTGACGTGGTTCCCGCGGCCGTCGTAGCCGCCGTGGCGGGCTTTCAACATCAGCGGGGCACCGAGGTCGTCGAAGGCCTCCTCCAACGCCGCGGCGTCGTCCACGCGGCGATACGCGGGCACGGGCACGCCGGCCTCGTCGAGGGCCTCCTTCTCCGCGAGCTTGTCCTCGGTCGTCCGCAGCGTCCACGGCTTCGGGTGGACGGGGACGTCGACGTCGGCGAGCAGCTCCGGGTCCGCGAGCTCGATCTCGAAGGTGAGCGCGTCCGCGCGCTCGACGAGTTCGGCGAACGCCTCGGGGTCGTCGAAGTCGCCCAGGACGTGGTCGGCGGCGGGAGTCGCCGCGGGGCAGTCGGGCGTCGGGTCGAGGACGACCACGTCGACGCCGAGCGGCGAGGCGGCCTCCGCGAGCATTCTGCCGAGTTGGCCGCCGCCGACGACGCCGAGCGTGGTTCCGGGTGGCGTCTGCATACCCGATGGGTGTCGAGGGGAGTGCATAAGGGTTGCCGAATCACACGCCAAGTGTTCACGAACGTGCTGTCGTCGCGGCTGGCGACGTGCGCGTTACCGGCTCGCGGTCGTCGCCCTCGCCGGGGTCGCCTCGCCCGACGGCGACCGGACGGTCGCGGCGTCGACGCTCCCGGCCCCGCTCGCCGTGTCGTTGCGCACGAAGAACACCGTCGGCGTGTCCGTCGCGGTGAGCCGGTACGTCGTGGCCTCGTACCCCTCCAGCTTCGGGGCGACGACGTCGTAGTTCCGCGCACGCGTGACGACAACGGGCGCGGTCGTATCGTTCAGCGCGTCGGGATGACCGACGCTCGCCGTCTCGGCGCCCATGGCCTCGAAGTACCACGGGAGGGGAAGGCGTCGCGTCCAGTGGCCGGGCTCGGAGAACGACTCGTCCGGCGCCGCCGACGGCTCCGAAGCCGCGTAGAAGTGCCCGCCGTAGTAGAGGACGTCCGGACCCGCGGCGTTCGCGTTCGCCGCGACCGCGCCGTCGATCTCGGCGAGCGTGTCGGTCATCTCGGCGTTCGGCTGGCCGTACTGGACGAGCGGGCCGGGCTGTTGGGGGTGGACGAACGCCGCGCCGACGCCCGTGGCGACGCTCCAGCCGAGGAGGGCGACGATCAGGAGGACGGCGACGACCGCCCCGGCGTCGACGGCGCGCACCCGCCGCCTGACGTCTGCGTCCGCCGGCCACGAGAGCCCGGAGACGAGCAGGCCGCCGCCGACGGCGGCCGGGACGGCGAGCGGGACGACGACGTGAATCATCGCCCACGGCGCGGTGATGTCGGAGATGGCGGGGTAGATGACGAGCGACGCGCCGCCCCAGTAGCCCGCGAAGGCGACGAGCGGCCGCGGGCCGTCGCCCGTGTATCGGTCGTGGAGGAAGCCGACGACGGCGAGGCCGGAGAGCACGAGCGCGCCCCCGGCCAGCGTCCCGAGGTCGTGGACGAAGAAGTGGACGTAGCTGTGCGAGTGGCCGCCGACCCACGTGTCCGCGAACTTCCCGACGGACCCGACCGTCGCCCGCGCGATGACGTCGGGAAGCAACGCGGGGTTCGCGAGCGCGTGCCCGAACTCGGGGCGGGGGGCGTAGAAGACGACGAGGACGACGGAGAAACCGACGACGGCGCCGACGAGATGGCGCGTCCACGCCCGCAGGCCGCGCCCGACGGCGACGCCGCGCTCGGCGAGAACGGCGACGGCGCTCCGGTCGCGGACGCGCGCCCGGACGAGGACCCAGTCGAGCAGGAGGCCGAGCGCGCCGACCCAGCAGGCGGCGTAGACGAGGGCGTTCTCCTTGGTCGTGAAGGCGAGGCCCAAGGCGAGCGCGCCGGCGTACAGGTGTCGGCGCAGACCGGTGTCGTACGCGCGGACGAAGAACGCGAACGCGGCGAACGCGAACGCGGCGACGAGGACGTCGCTGCGCATGAACCGAGAGTAGTAGAGGAGGAGCGGGTTCGCGGCGAACGCGACGGCGAGCGTCACGGTCTCGGCCCCGGAGAGACGCTCGCGGAGGAGCCACGCCGTCAGGGGGAGGAGGCCGCCGGTGACGGCGACGACGGCGCGCATCGTGAGGTCGCTCGCGCCGAGCGTCTCGAAGACGACGCGGTTCACGTGGAAGAGGAACGGGCCGTGGACGATCGGGTGATAGGTGTACGCGCCGGTCTCGGCGTAGCGCAGCACCCAGTAGCCGACGCGCCCCTCGTCCCAGTGAGCGACGCGCGCGCCGAGCGAGGCGAATCGGGCGACGAGCGCGACCGCCGTCACGGCGAGGACGGTGACGGCGACGCGACGATCCGAGTCGGACATCTGTGCGGAGCCTCGTGGCGGGCCGGGGTAACTGTTTCTGAAGCCGACGGCGACGGGGGCGTGCGGGCGCGCCGCGCACGCGAGAACGGTACCGTTTTGCCGGCCCGGGTGGACGGTTCGCACATGGTGTCCCTGGGACTGGTCGTCGCCGAGTTCAACCGCAGCGTCACCGAGGGCATGGAGGAGGCCGCGCGCGACGCCGCCGCCGACGCGGGCGCGACGGTCGCGGAGACCGTTCACGTACCCGGCGCGTACGACGCGCCGCTGGCCGCGGACCGGCTCGCCCGGCGTGCCGACGTCGACGCCGTCGCGGTGCTCGGCGCCATCGTGACCGGTGACACCGACCACGACGAGGTGATCGGCCACGCCGTCGCCTCGACGCTCAGCGAGGTGAGCGTCGATCGCGACGTGCCCGTCACCCTCGGCGTCTCGGGCCCGGGGATGTCCGGTGCCGAGGCCAGAGAGCGGATCGAGAAGGGCGCCGAGGCCGTCGAGAGCGCCCTCGCACTCGCGGACACACTGGAGGACCTCTAACACATGGAATTCGCAGATCGAATCACGCGTGTCGAACCGAGCGCGACGCTCGCGGTGAGCAACCTCGCGAAGGAACTCGAAGCGGACGGGAAGGACGTCGTCGACCTCTCGGTCGGCGAACCCGACTTCGACACCCCGGCGAACATCGTGGAGGCGAGCGAGACGTCGCTCGAACGCGGCGATACGGGGTACGCGCCGTCGAACGGCGTGCCCGAACTCCGCGAGGCAATCGCGGCCAAGCTGCAGGACGACGGCCTCGGCTACGAGGCGGGGAACGTCATCGTCACGCCCGGCGCGAAGCAGGCGCTCTTCGAGACCTTCCAGACCGTCGTCGACGAGGGCGACGAGGTCGTCCTCCTCGATCCCGCGTGGGTCTCCTACGAGGCGATGGCGAAGATGGCCGGCGGGGACCTGACGCGCGTCGATCTCGCCGGACACGGCTTCCAGCTCGAACCCGCGCTCGACGACCTCGCGGACGCGGTGAGCGACGAGACGACGCTCCTCGTCGTCAACTCCCCGAACAACCCGACGGGCGCCGTCTACAGTCGGGAGGCGATGGAGGGCGTGCGCGATCTCGCCGTCGAGCACGACGTCACCGTCATCTCCGACGAGATCTACCAGCACATCAACTACGGTGCGGAGCACGTCAGCCTCGCCGGCCTCGACGGGATGTACGAGCGCACGGTCACGATCAACGGCTTCTCGAAGGCCTACTCGATGACCGGGTGGCGCCTCGGCTACCTCGCCGCGCCCGACGACATCGTCGACGAGGCGGGGAAGATCCAGTCGCACTCCGTCTCCTCCGCGACGCACTTCGTCCAGTACGCGGGCGTCGAGGCCCTGGAGAACACCGACACGGCCGTCGAGGAGATGGTCGAGGCGTTCAGCGAGCGCCGCGAGTTCCTCCTCGACCTCCTCGCCGAGCACGGCGTCGAACCCGCGACGCCCGACGGGGCGTTCTACATGATGCTCCCCGTCGACGACGACGACCAGTCGTGGTGTACGAACGCCCTGGAGGACGCGCACGTCGCCACCGTCCCCGGGTCCGCGTTCGGCGCGCCCGGGTTCGCCCGCGTCTCGTACGCGAACAGCAAGCAGCGCCTCGCCGAGGCCGTCGAGCGCCTCGACGCCGAGGGCTACCTCTGACCCCCGCGCTTTTGCCGCCGGCGTCCGTCCCCAGCGGGACGTGAGCCCCGGCACGTACACGCTTCTCCTCTCGCGTTCAGCACCCGCGACGATCGCCTTCGGCGCGGCCGGCGAGCGCCGCCTCGATCGGGGCTGGTACGCCTACACCGGCTCGGCGTTCGGCCCCGGCGGCCTCTCGCGCGTCGAGCGCCACCGCCGCGTCGCGTCGGGCGAGCACGACGTCCGCCACTGGCACGTGGACTACCTCACCGGCGACCCGGGGACGCGCCTCGACGCCGTCTTCGTCACCGAGGACGCGGACCGCGAGTGCGACGTCGCCCGGGCGCTGGCCGACGCGGGCGAGCCGGTCCCCGGCCTCGGGGCCTCGGACTGCGATTGCGGGACGCACGTCGCGTACGCGGCGGAGCGCGAGACGCTCGCGGCCGTCGCGAGCGAGGAACACGAGTCGGTGCGGTGAGACGCGGACCGGTGCGGTGTGCGGATCAGGACGGTTCGTCGGTCGCTCGACGTGACGCGGCGATCGCACTCGGCGGCAGAGAGGAGGAGAGAGGGAGTAGCCACGTCGGTCAGTCGAGCGCGATCCAGTCGGTGGGCGTGTCGGTGACGCCGCGGGCGCGTGCTTCGCGGCCGCCGCCGTCCGCGAGGCGGATCTCGATGATCCCGTCGAAGAGCTGGCTGATGGTGTTGACCTCCTGTTGGTCGTGGCTGTCCGGGTCGATGGCGAAGAGGCCGAGCCAATCGCGGCTCTGGATCTGACTGGTGAAGACGTGGAGGAAGCGGAAGAGCCGCTGGAGGTCGACGTACATGAGGAGCGGGGAGAGCGAGTCGAAGCCGACGCGGACGCGTCCGAGATCGGCCTCCTCGGCCTCGCGGGCGATCTCTGAGAACTCGATCCCGATACCGGTGAGGTCGCCGGGCGAGGAGACGTCGTGGACGCGTACGCCGTCGACGTTCGTCTCGGAGCCGACGCAGTCGATGATGCGGAAGAAGTCGTGGCCGTCGCTCGGTCGGACGCCCCGGTAGGCGTCGACGACGTCGTCGGCGGGGTTCCGCGAGGTGACGACGACGGAGCCCTCGCCCTCGCTCTCGCCGCGGGCGAGGAGCTTCAGCAGGAGCTGTCGCTTGCCCGACATCGCCGGGCCGCTGACGAGCAAGTTCGTGCCGGGTTCGACGTCCGTAAGCAACTCCGGCGGGAGGGCGCCGTCGATCTTGTATGGCATGTCTGCTGGGTGTACCGACATCTCCTCTCGATGCTGTCCTTGGGTCGTCTATGCCCAGCCAACATAAGTATGTGCGGGATAGCGGCCAAACGCTGGATGACTCAGTCGTCGACGATCGCTTCGGCGGCGCCGACGGAGCCGGCGAACTCGTTGAACGAGGCGACGTCCTCGTCGGTTCCGGCGACGATGAGGCGGTCGTCGGCGCGGAACTCGAAATCGGGCGGGAGGGCGGTCCGAACGTCGCCGTCGCGCTCGACGGCGATGACGGTGCAGCCGGTTCGATCGCGAACGTCCGCGCCGGCGAGCGTGCGCCCGGCGAGGTCGGGCGCGACCGTGTTGACGATCGTGACGCCGGTGTCGAGGCTCATGACGTTCTCGCCGAGAACGGTGTCCGCGAGCATCCGGCCGCTGACGGTGGCGAGCGCCATGACGTAGTCCGCGCCGGCGGCGTACACCTTCGGGGCGGCGTCGGCCTCGTCGACGCGGGCGACGATGTCGAGATCGATCTCCGCCTCGCGCGCGACGAGCGTGGCGAAGACGGTGTCCGCGTCCTCACCGAGTGCGAGAACGAGCGCGGCCGCCTCGTCGACGCCGGCCTCGTCGAGGACGCTCGGGTCCGAGACGTCACCGACGACGTCGACCGCGCGCGCGTCCTCGGCGTCGACGACGGTGTTCTCGACCCCGCGTCTGTCGAGGACGTTCTTGACGGTCGAGCCGACCTCACCGTGGCCGGCGATGACGACCGGGTTGTAGGCGTGCGATCGGTGCTCGGCGATCGTCTCCCCCTTCAGCGATTCGAGGTCCGACTCGGCGCCGGCGACCAGCAGGATCGTGTCGCGGCTGATGGACCGCTCGGGGTCGGGACCGCCGACGAACTCGCCCTCGAACCACGCGCCGACGACGTGGGCGCCGGCGCGCTCGCGGATCCCGCTCTCGGCGATCGTCACGCCGTCGAGGTCGCTCCCGGACTGGATCGGCATCTCGGCGATGACGAAGTCCTCCCCGATGGTGACGGTCTCGCCGAGGTCGGCGCTGACGGTCGCGGTCACCTTGTCCGCGAGCGAGCGCCCGAGGATGTCGTGCGGGCTGAGCACCTCGTCCGCGCCCGCGTATTCGAGGTACGTCTCGACGTCGGGGTCCTCGGCGAAGCTGACGATCCGCACGTCGTCGTCGACGGCGCGGACGGAGAGCGCCATCATCGCGTTCGCCTCGTCGGTGTCGTCGAGGACGACGCTGCGCGCGGCGCTGACGTTGGCGGCGGCGACCCCGTCGGTCGTCTCGGGGTCGGCGAAGACGACGGAGCGCCCGACCTCGTGGTGGCGGCGGGCGGCCTCACGGTCGTCGACGAGGAGGACGTACGGGACGCCGGCGGCGGCGAGCTCGTCGATGAGCGTCTCGCCGCGCGCGGAGAAGCCGGCGATGACGACGTGGTCGGTGAGGTCGCTCGACGTCGGCGGATCGACTTCGAGGCGGCGCTCGACCCACGGCGCGGCGAACAGCGGGAGCGTGAGCACGAGGAGGACGAGCCCGGCGAGCTGCATCAGTATGACGAGCACGTGCATCGGCGCTGTCGCCCATGGGGCGTCCTCGCCGTATCCCGTCGAGGTGAACGACTAGACGGTCACCTCGAGGGCGTGGATAAGCGTCACCGGGCGCCCCTCGAGGTACGCCATCCCCCACTGGTAGGCGAGGGTGAAAGTGACGGTGACGGTCACGAGCAGAGCGACGTAGCCCGCGGCCCGTCGCTGTTGGGCGTTCATCCGAACCGGAATAGCGGCGGCAGTCGTATAACTCCGTGCACTCGCCGCGGCCCACAACGCCCTAAGGGCTGCCGGTCCAAGCGGTGGTATGGTCACGAAACTCCGCGTCCGCGGAATGGGTTGCGACGGCTGTGTCGACATCGTCTCCGGCGCGCTCTCCGAGGCGTCGGGTGCGGGCGACGTCGACGTCGATCTGGCGTCGGGCGAGGCGACGGTCGAGGGCGACGTCGATCCCGACGAACTCGTCGGGAAGGTCGAGCGCGCCGGCTACGAGGCCGAGGTCACCGGCGCCGAGCCGGTCTCGGATGACGACGAGGAGTAGGGCGACCCGCGCCGCGACCGACCGCGATTTCTCGGAGGCACGACGCCCGCCCAGCGACGGCCATCCGGACCGCTCGATGCGGGGGTGGACGGGGGACGAGTCGCGGCGCGGCCGGCGGGACGCGCCACCCCAGATACCTGCAGGTAACCCCCTCACGCAGGCGTTACCGAGGTACTATAGTGGTGGCGCACCTTCCATCGAACACGATGAACGAAGAGACGGTCCAAGACCTCCCGCCGAGCGCGAAACTCGTTCTGAAGGTACTCGAGTACAACGGTGGGCTGACGCAGAAGGAGATCGTCGAGAAATCCCGTCTCTCCCAGCGGACCGTTCGAGACGCCCTCGAACGACTGCAGGAGAGCGACGTCGTCCAGAAGGACATCTACATCCCGGACGCTCGACAGAACCTCTATCAGCTCGACGTCGAGACGGAGGCGGACGCGGACGCGGCGGACGAACAGAGCGCGGCGCTCCTCGATTAAGGCGTCGCTTCGGTTCCGGCTTCGAGGTGTTCGTCGCCCCACTCGGCGAGCGCCAGCACGACCGTTTCGAGCGATTCGCCCGTCTCCGTGAGCGAGTAGCGCACGCGAACCGGCTTCTCCTCGATGACTTCCCGGTCGAGCAGGCCCTTCGCTTCGAGGTCGTCGAGGCTCTCGGAGAGCACCTTACTGGAGATCCCATCGACCTCGTCCTGTAGCTCGTTGAACCCCGCCGGCCCGTTGACGAGCAGGCGGTGGATGATGACCGGGTGCCACTTCTTGCCGATGAGCGTCGCGGTGGCGGTGATGGGACACCAGTCGTCCCCGGGACATTGGATCTCGAGCCGCTCGGTCTTGCTCACACGTACGCTGGAGACCCCGACGGGAAAAAAGGTTACCTCTAGAAAGGGGGTTACCCGTCCGTAGCCGACCGGGCGAAGCACATCGTTCTTATTCGCGCATCGCCACGTGTACGTATGGAGAACGTCACGGACCGGACGAGCAACCCGTTCGGGATGCGGCCGGACGCGGAAGCGTACGTCCCGGGCTACGGCGACGCGAACGCCGACTTCCACGTCGTCGGCGATCACCCGGGTGCGCACGGCGGCGCCGACACCGGCGTCCCGTTCACCGGGACCGACGCGGCCGTCCGCCTCCAACACGCCCTCGCGGCCGTCGACCTCGTCGCCGAACCGGGTGACGAACCGACCGTGGACGACCTCTTCGTCTCCTACCGCCACATGGGGGTGGTCGACGGCGAGCCGAGCGCCGCTGACTACGCCGAGATGGAGCCGTTCTTCGACGCGGAACTGCGCGCGATCACGGCCCACGTCCTCCTCCCGGTCGGCCGCGCGGCGACCGAGCACGTCCTCGCGGAGTACACGGCCCGCCTCGGGAAGGTGGACACGGACGACATGGCCGCGCGACACGGCGAGGAGATCCACGGTAGCGGCTTCCTCGTCGTCCCCGTCCGCGATCCCCGGGAGTGGGAAGAGGGGGACGACGAGGCGCTCGCGGCCGCGCTCGCTGACCTCAAGGCCCGCGACTACCGGCGCGAATCCGACCTCGGGCGCTTCCTCACCGGCCCCGACCCGTACCTGGTGCGATAGCCCGACCGGCCGGTTTTTTGTGCCGGCCCGCCGCAGGGCGTGGCGTGCAACGTGGGTACGCCGCGCTCTGTCTCGCCGTCGGCTGTGCGATAGCCGGCAGCCTCGCACTCGACGCCGGCGGCGCGCTCGCCGGCGCGATCGGCTACGGCTACACCTACGGCGAGCTCATCGGACGCGCGTTCCTCGCGTGCGCCGTCGGCTGCGGGTGCTATGGCGCGTACGTCCTCGTCGGCTCGTTCCTCGCCCACCGCACCGCCGATAAGGTCGAGCGACACAAGCTCCGCTCGATCCTCCGATTGGCCACCGCCGTCGTCGGGACGATCGCGGTGCTCGGCGTCGTCACCGACCGCTGGGTGCCGGCGCTCGTCTCACTCGGCGTCGCCGGCTTCGCCGTCACGTTCGCCCTCCAGCAGCCGCTGCTCTCGCTCTTCGGCTGGGTCTACATCATGGCGAAAGAGCCGTATCAGGTGGGCGATCGGGTCGCCATCGACGACGAGATGGGCGACGTGATCGACGTGGACTTCCTCGTCACGACGCTGTGGGAGATCGACGGCGGGCTCGTCACCTCGAATCAGCCCTCCGGGCGACACATCACCGTCCCGAACAGCGTCGTGCTCTCGACGGGCGTGACGAACTTCAGCCGCGAATCGTTCCCCTACGTCTGGAACGAGGTGTCGGTACAGGTCGCCTACGAGACCGATCTCGACTTCGCCAGCGGGGAGATGCGCGCCGTCGCCGAGGAGCTGCTCGGCGAGCAGATGGCGCGCGCCGTCGCCGACTACCGCGAACAGCTCGCCGAGACGCCGGTCGAGCTCGAAGTGAACGAGCGGCCGAGCGTCAACGTCGATCCGGAGGGGACGTTCGTCACGCTTCGTCTGCGGTATCTCGTCCCGCCCAAGCGCGGCCGACGGACGAAGAACGAGCTCTACCGGCGGATCATCGCGCGCTTCAACGAGAACCCGGAGCGCGTCGCGTTCCCGGTCGGTCGCAATCGCTAACGGGCGAGCGCGACGCCAAAAAAGCGGATCGGCGGGCGTTCGAGTCGTTAGCGCTCGCGGGCGGCGACGAGCGCCGCACCGGCGAGCGCGACGAGCGCGAGGCCGGCACCGAAGCCGGGCGAGGAGCCGCTACTCGTCTCCTCGGTGCTCTCCGTGGTCGTCGTGGACGTCTCCTCGGTCGTCGACGTCGTGCTGGTGGAAGTCGTGGAGGCGTTCGTGGACGTCTCCTCGGTCGTCGACGCCGTGGACGTCATCGTCGTCGTCTCCGTGGTCGTCGTGGACGTCGCCTCGGTCGTCGACGTCGTACTGGTGGTCGTCGTGGAGGCGTTCGTGGTCGTCGTGGTCGTCTCGTTCTCCGACGTCGCGTTCTCGACCGTCAGCGACGCGACGGCCTCGCTCCCGCTGGACTGCGGGTTGATGTCGGCCGTGACGTTGTGCGTCCCGGCGTCGGGGTTCGTGACGTTGCCGTAGACGAGGACGACCTCGTCACCCTCGTAGAGGCTGTAGGAGCCGCCGAGGCTGAACGTGACCGTGCCGCCGTTGTTGCTGACGGAGACGCCTTCGAGGTCGTCGGAGGCGTTCACGTCGACGGCCGCGCCGGAGCTGTTCCCGTCGCGGTCGATCCCGATCGTCTGCACGTCGGCGGCGCTGACGTTACTCGCGTCGGCGCTCGTGTTCGCGTAGTCGACGGCGAAGCCGGTCCAGGAGGACGTGTTGAGCGTGCTCCCGACGGTCTCGGTGACGGTGTGCGTCGAGGCGTCGCCGGGCGTGCTCGGCTCCGCGGAGATGGTTGCGGTGTTCGCGGCGGCGGCGAGGCCCGAGGCCCCGACGACGACGGTGAGTGCGAGGAGCGCAGCGATGAGACTGCGTGAGATGCGACTAGTCATACTGTGAGTTACGTTGACTATCGGCCGTAACAAAGTCGTTTCGAAGTACGAAAGGCGAGCGCGCGGCCATCGCGCGTCCGACCGGCCGGAAGCGTCAGTCCCGCCACTCCGCCGCGAGCGCCAGCGCGTCCGCTTCCGTCTCGCACGTCTCCCGACGGTACGCCTCGCCCTCAGGGGCCTGCCGGAGCCGGTCGTACGTCACCGCCCACTCACCGGTCGCCGTCTGACGGACCGACACGACCGCGTGACCGTCCCCGCGCTCCCAGCGCGTGCCCACGTCGGGAGCCGTCTCGTGCCACTCCATCTAGTAGCGGTACTCGGCCTCGCGCAGTTGCGTGTACTTGCCCTTCCGGTAGCGGAACTTCGCGCTCTTGTAGTTCTTGTAGAGGCGGAGCCCGTCGAGACCGACGCTCGCGTTCTTGCGCGTGACGATCTTCCCGGAGTCCGCCGAGTCGAGCATCTGTCGGCAGACGCGAAACGCGGTGTCCCAGTCGTCGGGCCCGTACTCCTCGACGACATCGGCGATGGCGACGTTCCGCAGGATCTCGTCGCCGATCGCGTCCTTCCACGCGTCGTTGTAGGCCTCCAGCCGATCGAGCGCGGCGAGCTCGCCCGCGATCTTGCCGGTCCGAATGGCGACGTGATCGCCGCCCTCGTGGAACGCGGAGGTGGTACCCATCGCACCGCCGACGACGGCGATGCCGGCCGCGGTCGGCGAGTCGATCGGCCGCGTCGAGGAGATCGAGTACGTTTCGGTCCCCTTCGACTTCCCGTAGCCCTCCTCGACGACCGGGAAGTCCGACTCGACGTCGTACTCGTCGCCGTAGAGCTCCTCGAGGAGCCGCCGGATGTACTCGCCCCCGTTCGGGATCGACTCGTCGTCCTCGTTGAGGAGTCGGTAGTCGCTCGTCTCGATCCCCTCCAGATCCATCCCGATCGGCATCGTGAGCCCGACGCGCGCGACGTTATCCGCGTTCGGGAACACCCACGGGTAGGCCGTCTCGCCCGGCATCCACCCCCACCAGAACTTGATGCTGCGCGAGTCGAGGACCCCCTCCGGGAACCGCCTGTACTCCTGGTAGGCGATGTGGTTCGTCTTCGGCGGGCTCAGCCGCTCGCTCGCCGACTCCCCGGCGGGGAGGAACCGATCGAGAACGGGGATGGTGACGCGGCGCTGCGGGCCGTCCGCGAGGATCACGAACTCCGCCGTCCACTCCTCGCCGTTCGAGAGCGTGAGCGTGTGCTCGTGGCCGTCCGAGAGGTCCGTCTCGACGTCCGTGACGCTGGTCCCGACGCGGTAGTCGGCGCCCGCGTCCTCCGCGCGCTCGCGGAGCCAGTCGTCGAGCTTCGCGCGCTGGAACGTGAACCCGAAGCCGTCGTACGACGACTCGATCCCGGTCCGGTCGACGGACACCGACTCCTCGGGGCCGATGAACTCCGCGTCGTCGAGCTCGCACTGGACGACGTCCTCCGGGAGGGCGTCCACGTCGAGGTCGGCGATGTCCACCCAGTAGTCGAGGAATCCGGCGGCGTCTGTCGAGTCCGGCCCGAGGCGATCCCGGTCCGCGCGCGGGACGCCGGTCTCGAAGACGACAGTCGAGGCCCCCTCGGCGGCCGCCCGTTCGGCGGCCGACGTGCCGGCGGGTCCGCCGCCGACGACGGCCACGTCTACGTGGTTCATACGCACCCCCACTGTGCGCGCTGACAAAAAGGCTTCAACTCACGACGGACCGATCGACGACTCGCGGGCGCGCGCTGCGTAGCACTCATACGCGTCCGCGACTACGGACCGATATGCGCGTCGAGAACTCCTTCATCGCGGTCGACGGCGTCGGCGAGCGCACCGAGCGGTCGCTCTGGGCGGACGGCGTCCGTCATTGGGACGACTTCGACCCCGACCACCTCGGCGAGAAGACCGGCCGGGCGGTCGAGGCCTACATCGGCGACGCCCGCGACCGCCTCGCGGCCGGTGACGCCGACTTCTTCGCCGAGACGCTCCCCGACGGCGAGCTCTGGCGGACCTACGAGAACTTCGCCGAGGACGCCTGCTTCTTCGACATCGAGACGACCGGCTTGGACGCCGCGACGAACGACGTGACGACGGTCAGCTTCCACCGGGACGGCGAGACGACGACGCTCGTCCGCGGCGACGACCTCACCGCCGGGAACGTCCGCGCCGAACTCGACGACGCGGCCCTCCTCGTTTCCTTCAACGGCAAGCGCTTCGACGCGCCCTTCCTGGAGGCGAGTTTCGACCTCGACGTCACCACCCCTCACCTCGATCTCATGTACCCCTGCAAGCGCCTCGACCTCACGGGCGGACTGAAAGCCATCGAGGCCGAACTCGGTCTCGACCGCGAGGGGGTCGAGGGCGTCGACGGCCGCGAAGCCGTCCGCCTCTGGCGGCGCTACGAGCGCGAGAACGACGAGGCCGCCCTCGATCGCCTCGTCGAGTACAACCGCTACGACGCCGTGAACCTCCGCGCGCTCGCCGAGCGCGTCACCGCGGGCCTCCACGAGCGGGCGTTCCCGACCGAATGAGTCGACCGTAGCGCTTTCGGAAGTAGCGTCCGTCAGGTCACTCCATGGCTGCTCGCCCGCCCCCGAGCGACGACACCGACGACGAACCGACGGTCGTAACGTTCGGTATCGCGGCCGTCGAGGAGTTCCTCGCCGGCGCGGATCTCTCCTATCCGGTCGACCGGCAGACGGTCGTCAACGCGACCGGCGACCCCGACGTCCCGATCGACACGGGCGGACGCACGCTCGCGCTCTCGACGGCGCTCGAACGCACCGATCAGCGGCGCTACGAGTCGCGCCGCGACCTCCTGAACGCCCTGCATCCCGTCTTCGAGGACGCGCGGCAGTCGGGGCCCGGCGGGATCGTCGGCTTCGTGCGCTCGCTCATCCCCTCGTTCTGACGCCGAACGCTTCACCTCTCTCCGACGCCGTCCCGAATCGACCCCGCGGCACCACGCCCGTCGGTCGATCGCTCGATCGAACCGTGAGACGACGGTGTCCGGCGAGCGCTCACCGGGCGCACCGGAGTCGGCGGCGTCGTCGACCGCGAGTCGATCAGCGAGAGGGGGTCACGCGGGTCGCCCTCTCGACGCGGGGTCGAAGGGAGCCGGGGGCGTCGTCAGACGCCCGCGTCCCGCTCGGCGAGCCACGCCGCGAGGCGTTCGGTGCCGGCGGTCTCGGCGTGGGAGACGTAGAACGTCGCGCAGGCGTTGGCGAGCGTCAACGCCTCGCCGAGCGTCCAGTCGGCCGCGAGCGCGTACGCCAACCCCGCGCTGAAACGGTCGCCGCCGCCCGTGTACCGCCGCGCGTCGACGGTGAGGTTCGGACACCGCGTCGTCCCGCTCGCGTCGCGCGCCACGGCCGCATCGGCGGCGTGGACCACTGCGAGGTCGAGGGAGCCGCGCTCGCGGACGAATTCGAGGCGCGCGGCGCGGACGTCGGTCCCGGCCACGCTCCCGCGGGCCGCGTCCGTCCCGCCGTCGATCGAGTCCGCGAGAAAGGCGAGCTCGTCGTCGTTGATGCTCAACGCGACGTCGAAGGGATCGAGCGCCGCGAGCGCGTCGAGGAACGGGCCGACGGCGTCGCGCTCGCACGCCGTCACGTCGCCGGGGTCGACGACGAGCCACCGGCGATCGCGGCCGCGCGTCGCTCCCTCGTCCGCAGTCCCGTCTTCGGCCGCGCGGTCGCGCTCCGCGAGCGCCCGCAACGCCGCCGTTCCGTTCCCCGTCGACGCCCAGTTCGTCCACACGACCGCGTCGGCGTCGAACGGATCGCCGCCGGCGACGGCGTCGAGGTCGTCGAGGTCCCAGTCGGCGATGGCCGACGACTCCTCCGTGAACATCACCGCGTCGTCGTCGAACTCGAAGACGGCGACGTCGGCCGGCCGGCCCATCGAGTGCGCGGCGAACGGGAGGCCGTCGAAGACCGCGTGACCGAGGTGGCCGTAGAGCGTCGTCGTCGCGCCGAGGGCGTGAAGCTGTCGTGCGGCGTTCACCGCCTGTCCGCCGGGGGCGGTCCCCTCGTGCTCGACGCGGAACGACTTCGCGTGGCCGGCCGCGATCCGTCGGCCGAGGTCGCGGCGCGTCTCGACGTCGCCCGCGGCGTCCTCGACCGCGTAGCGCCGGTCGACGCTCCCGTCCGGCAGGCACGTCACCGAGACGGCCGCCTCGCGCGCGAGCGCATTCGAGATGTCCTCCATCACCGACTACTCCGATCGCTCCGCGATGGCCTCTGCGGCCTCGACGAACCCGTCGGCGTACGACGCCTCGGTCACGTGGTCGGCCGCGCCGAGCGCGTGCTCGTCCGCGTTCGCCACCGCGTAGCTCACCCCCACCTCCTCGAACATGTGCGCGTCGTTCCGCGAGTCGCCGACCGCCGCGAACGCCGTCACGTCGTAGCCGAGGCGGTCCGCGACGTCGCGCAAGGCGCGCCCCTTGCTGATGTCCGGGGCCTTCACGTGGTAGGCGTAACCCGTGTCGACGACTTCGAGACCCTCGGCTTCCGCGAGGCGTCGCAGGGGCGCGAGCGGTCGGTCGCGGCTCACTGCCACCTCCGTCTCGCGCCACCGGTTCGTCAGGTCGATGCCGCCCCACCCGAGGTCGTACCCCTCGTCTCGGTAGGCGTCCGCGACGCGCTGTGCGCCCGCGCGATCGCCGTGCACGACGAGGTCGTCGCCGACGAGCGAGACGCCGCCGTTCTCCGCGATCACCGCGCGCTCGATCGCCAGGAAGTGCGCGAGCGCCACCGGGTACGGGAAGGCCTTCCCGGTCGCCACGACGACCGGCGACGCCCACGCCTGCAGGACGTCGAACACCCGCGGGTCGATCGCGCCCGCCCCGTCGGTCAGCGTGCCGTCGATGTCGACGGCGAGGGGTGGAACCATGGTCGAGTGACGGGCCCGCGCCGACAAAACCCCCGCGGATGCGTCGACGGGAGAGCACGCCCACGGGTCGCATTCGTCGTACGGGCGACCCCTGAGTCACCCGTACGGACACGCGGGACCGCCGGTCCCGCACGGCTCCCCGGTCGCCTAACGCGGTTCCTCGCTGCCGCTCGGAGCCGCGCTACTCCGCTTCCTTCTCCAGCGCCGCCGCGCGCAGCTCCTCGTCGCGCCCGCTCTCGACGTCGAGCGCCGGCACCGACGTCGGCCGGTTCTCCTCGTCGACGGCGACGTAGACGAACGAGGACTCGGTCGTCTGCTCGCGCTCGCCCGTCCGTGGGTCCTCGGCGAACGCCTGCAAGCGGACCTTCAGGCTCGTCGAGCCGACGTCGTAGACGTACGCCCGAATGACGACGATGTCGCCGACGGGGACGGGCCGGATGAAGTTCATCCGATCGATGCTCGCCGTCAGACAGGACTCGCCGGCGTGACGCATCGCACTCATCGCGCCGACCTCGTCCATCCACTTCATGACGTTTCCGCCGTGGACGGCGTCGTAGTTGTTCGCGTGGTTCGGCTGGACGCGGTTTCGGTTCTCGATGTAGGTCTCCGAGACGGTCGCCATACCCGTGCCGAGGGCGCGGTAGCCGTAAAAGCGCGGTCGCCGGTCAGATTCGCCACCCGCGCGGCGTGTCGTTCAGCCGCTCGCATCCCGTCTCGGTGACGACGACGAGGTCCTCGACGCGGACGCCCCACGCGCCCTCGACGTAGATCCCGGGTTCGACGCTGAAGACCATCCCCGCCTCTAAGGGCGTCGCGTTCCCCGCGACGATGGTCGGGGCCTCGTGGACGCCGAGGCCGACCCCGTGGCCGGTTCGGTGGACGAACGCGTCGCCGTACCCCGCGGCCTCGATGACGTCGCGCGCCGCGGCGTCGATCTCGTGCGCCGGAACGCCGGGTTCGACGGCGTCGACCGCCGCGCGCTGGGCGTCGCGGACGGTCTCGTGCGCCGCGGCGTACTCCGCCGGGGGGTCGCCGGCGAAGACGACGGTCCGGGTCTGATCGCTCGGATAGCCGTCGACGCGCGTGCCGAAATCGAGCGTGACGGGATCGCCCGCCTCGATCGCCCGTTCGCCGGGATCGTGGTGTGGGTTCGCGGCGTTCGGCCCCGACGCGACGATCGTCGGGAACGCCGTCCCGTGCCCGCCGTGTGCGTCCAGGCGCGCCGCGATCCGGCGCGCGAGTTCGCGCTCCGTGCGCCCGACGGCCTCGTCGCCCCACCCGCGGACGTCGCGCATCGCCCGGTCGGCCGCCCGGCCGGCGCGCCGTAAGGCGTCGATCTCCGCGTCGTCCTTCCGCGCCCGCAGCGGTCCGAGCGCGCCGTCCGCGAGGGCGAACTCGCACTCCGGTCTGAGCCCCTGGAGGTCGAGGACGAAGCGGGCGGCCATCTCGGGGTCGAGCAGGACCTCGCCGCCCGCGACGCCGCAGTCGTCGAGCGCGTCGCCCGCGACCGCGAGCGGGTCGTCCGCGTCGCCCCACGTCCGCACGTCGGCGACGGCCGCGTCGGTACGGGCTCGGGCCCCGTCGAGCTCGGGCACGACGAGGATCTCGCCGCGCGCCGGGAGGAAGAGGAAGGCGCGGCGCTCGCCGGCGTCGGCCGCGTAGTCCACGAGGTACGCGGTGTTCGCGCCCGGCGTGAGCGCGAACGCCGCCGCGCCGCGCTCGCGGAGGGCCGCCCGCGCGGCGCGCGTCCGCCGGTCGAAGGGGGATCGCATACGCCGCGCTTGGGCGGGTGCGGGCAAGAACCCCTCGACGCGCCCACCGCGCGAACCGCCCGACGACACCCGCTCAGGCGCGTCCCATCACGCTTTTGCTCCCGCCGGACCGATCGCGCACTGATGCGCTCTACGTTCGGCTCCCGGTTCTTCGAGGCGATCGGATCGCGCTCGCGCGAGTTCCTCGGCGGCGTCGTCGGCTGCGTCGGCCTCCTCCACTTCGCGGCGTGGGCCGCGGTCGGCGACGGGGCGGGCGCGCGAGCCGCGCTCGAAGCCGGCGACCCGGCGCTCGCCGCCGCCGGCGTCGGCGGGTACGTGAGCGCGCACCCCGCGTACGTCCTCGCGTTCGTCGCCGGAGTCGCCGTCCTCCTCTCGGCCCGGCGGTGAGCGACGAGCGCGGGTGGCGCGGCGTCCTCGTCGTCGCGCTCTGGCAGGTCGTCGCCAGCCTCTGTTACTACTCGGCGTTCCCCGCGACGGACGCCTTCCAGACGGACTTCCACCTCTCGGGCGTCGAAGTCGGGCTCGTCATCACGACGCTCACGCTCGGCTACACGCTCATGCTCTTCCCCGCGGGCGCGCTCGTCGACGCGTACGGCGACCGGCCGGCGATGGTCGCCGGCCTCGCCGGTCTCACCCTCGGGGCGTTCGGCGTCTCCCTCGCCACCAGTTACGCGACGCTGCTCGCCGCCGTCTTCGTCCTCGGCGCGGCCTACGCGACCGCGATGCCGTCGACGAACGTCGCGGTCGCCGAGCGCGCCCCGCGGGGGTCGTACAACCTCGCCGTCGGGATCAAGCAGGTCGGCGTCACGCTCGGCTCCGCGCTCGCGGCGTTCGTCGTCGCCGGCCTCGCCGCGTACGCGCTCGGATGGCAACTCGGCTTCCGCGTCGCCGCGGCCGCCGCGGCCGTCGTCGGCGTCGGCTTCCTCGTCTCCTACGAGGGGAGCGACGGCACCGGGTCGCTCTCCTTCCCGGACGTCGGCGCGCTCTGGGGGAACCGCCCCCTGATGGCGCTCGCCGCCGGCGGCTTCTTCGTCGGCGCCGGCGTCTTCACCACGACGGGGTACGCGGTCCCCTACTTAGAAGCGGACACGACCGCGACGGCGGCCGTCGCCAGCGTCGTTCTCGGCGTCACCCAGCTCACGGGGAGCGCCGGCCGGATCGGCGCGGGCGCGCTCGCCGATCGCGTGCGCGGGACGGCCGCCATCGCCTCCATCCGCGTCCTCGCCGCCCAGTCCGGCCTCGGTGCGGTGACGATGGCCGCGATCCCGTTCTTGGCGATGCCGGGCGCGGCCGTCGGGTTCGCCGTCCTCGGCCTCGGCGTCCTCGGCGTCACCGGCCTCTACCACGGCGCGCTCGTCGCCCTCGCCGGCGAGGGCGAGTCCGGCGCGGCGACCGCGGCCGGCCAGACGACGCTCAACTGTGGCGGCCTCGTCATTCCACCGGCTTTCGGCTACCTCGCGGACACGGCGGGCTACGCGGCCGGATGGGACCTCCTCGCCGTCTGCATCGCCCTCGGCGTCGGCTTCGCGCTCGTCGCCGGCCGCCTCGCCGCGGCGGAGTGACGCGCCGGATCGGACCCGGCGAGCCGCGCGACTTTTGCGCGTCGCCCCCGTCCCCTCGTCTGTGACACCCACGACGACCGGGACGTACCGCGTTCGCTCGCGGTCGTCCGACGGCCGCCTCCGCTGCGTCTCCCTCGACGACGGCGCGGTGGTCGACGTCGCGCCCACCGAGTCGCTACGCCCCGGCTACCGCTTCGACGGTGACCTCGCGTGGGACGACGGGGCCGCGCGCGTCGCCGCTCACGAGGTCACGGACCGCACGCTCTTCGCGTACGCGGACGGCGTCGCCAACCTCTTCGAGGCCGCCCTCGACACGTGGGAGGAAGCGCGTCACGAGAACAGCGGCGTCAACGCCCGCCCGACTTACGACCAGTCGGGCGAACCGAACGGCGCCGTCTACACCTTCGCCGAACAGGCCGGCGAGCGCGACGTCTACGCCGAACTCCGCGACGGCACCGCGCCGCTCGAACCCCTCCTCGAACGGTTCCGCGACGGCGAGGCGGGCTTCGACGCCCCGAACGAGGTCTTCGTCCTCCGCCCCGCGACGCACGGCTTCGTCCTCGTCTACCTCGTCGCCGAGAAGAGCGGCGTCCTCGCCGACACCGTCCGCGACACTTACGGGTGTCCGCGCTCCGACGCCGCCTGAGCGAGACGCACGAGATCCGCGAGCGTCCGATTCACCGGCGCGGGGAGGTCGTGCTCGGCCGCGCGCGCGACCACCGCGCCGTGGAGCGCCTCGATCTCCGTCTCGCGTCCCGCCTCGACGTCCTGGCGCATCGAGGAGACGTTCGACGCCGTCCGCTCGGCGACCGTCACCGCCTCCGCGATCGGATCGCCGACGTCGACGCCCTCGGCGCGGGCCACCCGCGCGGCCTCGGCGACGGCGCGCCGGAGGAGGCGACTGCCGGACGCGTGCTCCGCGAGCGCGCCGTTCTCGACGCGCGCGAGCGCCGTCGACGCGTTGATTCCGACGTTCACGAGCACCTTGTGCCAGAGCGCCGTCCGCGGGTCCGTGACGACTGCGGTGTCGATCCCCGCAACGGAGAGCGTCGCGGCGAGGCGAGCGGGCGCGTCGTCGGTGGGTCCGTCCCACCGACCGAGACGGGTGTCGCCGACGCCCGCGTGCCGGACGACGCCGGGGTCCGCCACGACCGCGCCGTGGCTCGTCGTCCCCGCGAGCACCGACTCGAAGCGGCCGGCCAGCGTCTCAGCGTTTCCGAGGCCGTTCTGGAGCGTGGCGACGTGCGCGTCCGCGAGCGCGCCGCGCCACTCGTCGGCGGCGTCGGCGGTCGCGTGGCTCTTGACGAACACCAGCGCGGCGTCGAGGGACGGCGCGGCCGCGGGGTCGGTGACGACCTCGACGTCGACGGCGGCGGACGGGCCGTCGACGCGCTCGATCCGGAGACCGCGCTCCCGGATCGCGTCGACGTGTGGTCCCTCGTGGGCGAGCAGGGTCGTCGCCGCCCCGTCCGCCGCGAGCAGACCCGCGAACAGCGATCCCATCGACCCCGCGCCGAGCACCCCGACGTGCATACCCGTCACCTCGCGGCGTCGGCGGGTGAGCCTTGCGGTGTCGCGCGTCCGACACCGAGGTCGGGTCGGCGGCGTCGACGTCGGGGCGGGAAGCTATTTCCCGGCGGGTCGACAACGGAGTGCACGAATGGACGAACCGCGCGGCGACGAGCGGGGCCAGCTCATCCTCATCGCCGGCATCGGCATCGCCGTCGCGCTCGTCGCGCTCGCACTCGTCCTCAACAGCCTCGTCTTCACGCAGTACCTGGCGACGAAACCGACCGCCGACGGGAGCGACGCCATCGCGTACGAACGCGCCGTCGAGGACGGCGTCCGCGGACTCGTCTCCGAGGCGAACTATCGGGAGTACGGTCCCGGAGTCGACGAGACCGTCGAGGACGGGATCGCCGGGAACTGGTCCGACTCGCTCACGAAGCAGTACGGGGCGCACGGGACGCTCGTGAACGTTTCGGTGCGCACCGTCGAGGAGGGGACGAGCGTTCACCAGGACGACGCGCGCCGCTTCACCAACGCCTCCGGGAGCGGCAACTGGACGCCGATCGAGAGCGCGGACGGCGTCCGCGGGTTCCGGCTGACGGTCACGAACGCGAGCGAGACGAGCGCCGACCGCCCGCTTCGCGTCAACGTGACCCTAGATGGGGGACTGACGACGCCGGTCGAGATCTACGACGACGGGACCGGCGTCGTCCTCAACGACACCACCGAGGAAGACACCGTGTCCGACGGCTTCTCGACTCCCGCGACGATCAACTTCTCGAACGGGAGCGTCGACGGCCGAGAGACGGACGAGCTCGCGTTCTACGACGGCCCGAACGTCACGCAAGTCTCGATCGCGAACGGCGATCGGGCGGTCGGGAAGTACGTCGCCGTCGCGAACGACACGGGTGCGGGCGGCGTCACGTCGGCGGACGACTACCAGACGACGACCGATCGCTCGCCGTACGCCGTCGACGCCGTCTACGCGACGACGCTGCACGCGACCTACGTCGGCCCGGACGTGACGTACGAGACCGGACTGCGCGTCGCGCCGGACGCGTTCGGCGCGGGGCCGAACGGACTGGCGTCCGAGTACGGCGTCTTCGGGCCCCCCGGGGGCATCGTCTTCACGTACAACGACGCGCCGACGAACCTCGCGGTGACGAACGCGACGGGCGTCGATCCGCGACGCTTCTCGCCGACGGACGCGACCGTGATCGGTCCGCGCGAGTACGACTTCACGGGCGACGACGTCCTCGATACCCCGTACGTCGATAGCTCCGGCGCGCTCTCCCTCACTAACGAAAGTGGGACGACGAGAATCGCGACCGACGTCGATCACACCAAGTCGCTACTCGCCGTCGGCTACTGGAACGGTACCGGGCCGTCGATATTCTACACGAAGCCCGGCGACGGACGGGTGTACCGAGTCGCCCCCAGCGAGAACCCGACCGTCGTGCTTGACAACAGCGCCAACGGTGGCGTCGACGGCGTCAGCGGAATCGGCGACGTCGACGGCGACGGGGAGAACGAACTGGTGTTCGTCGGCGGTAGCCAAGAGCAGTACGTCTACCAGCCGGAGGGCGGGAAAGCGACGCAGATCTCGAACGGGAAGGCGGCGCAGAATCAGGGTGTCGGCGCATCTCAACCGACGGATTTCGACGGCGACGGGGTCGCGCGGGTGCCCCGCGTCGACGGCTCGGGTAACCTCAATCTCGTCGACGTGCGTGACGGAACGAACGAGAAAATAGTCTCGGGCGGCGTCGCCAAATCGCCCATAACTGCCTACGACATCGACGGCGACCGCGCGCTTGAGATCGTCTACGTGAACACGAACAGTCACCTGATGTACGCGGACAACGTGACCGGGACGGCGATGACAGAGCCGCTACGCAATGCGACCGGGGAGGAAGTCCTCGGAAGCAAGGCGACCGGCGTCGCGTAACGCCTACCCTTCGATCTCGCGGAACGCGTCCTCGAAGTCTTGGACCTCCATCAGCGCCTCGTCGACGGTGTCCTTGAGTTCGTCCTTGCGTCGTTCGAGCCGCTGGTACTCGTCGCTGTCGGCGCGTTCCTCCGGGGAGAGTTCGGCTTCGAGGGTGGCGATCTTCTCGGAGACGGCGAAGTACTCCTGCACCTCGTCGTCGTAGTCGGCACGCGCGAGCAGGCGCTCGACGACGTTGACGACGTCCTGGCGCGTGACCGGCTTCACGAGGTATTCGTCGAACCCCATGTCGACGATGTCGACGTCCGGTTCGACGGCGGTGAGCATCGAGACGCGGACGTCGTAGCCGGCGTCGCGGATCGATTCGAGCACCTCGCCGCCGGACATGTCGGGCATCCGTCGATCGAGGAGGACGACGTCGACCGACTCGTCGATCGTCTCCATGGCGCTCTCGCCGTCGTACGCGGTGCGGACGTCGTAGTCGTCGCGGAGCCAGATGGCGTACGTGTCGGCGAGGTCCTGATCGTCGTCGACGGCGAGAACAGTCGGAGGACCGCGCTCGTCCGCGTCGGAGTCGGCGCCGTGGTCCGGGTCGTCGTCGGATGACATGGTGGGGGGAGTGAGGACGGGGGATACTGCGGTGGCTCTAGTGTGGCAGTCCCGAAGTATAGTCTTTAGGCTTTGGCGCGTGGCCGCGCGAGGAGAAACCCGGGTGTGCGCAGGCGACGCACGCGGACGGCGCGTGAGTCGTCGGCGCGACTTCACCCGTCACCGCGGAGCCGAACGGTCGAAACGGGTGTGACACGACGGGCGCCACAGAATTAACTCGGGACCGTGGCAATACTGGGAGAAGTCGGTGCTTTATAGGGATCACGCCGCGGACTACCGTGGCATGGAACTACACGGACGGAGCGTTCGACAGGACGTCCGCGAACTCGGAGAGTTGCTCGGCGACGCCGTCGAGCGACACGCCTCGTCGGCGGCGTTCGAGGCCGTCGAGGACGCCCGAACGGCGGCGATCGCCTATCGACGCGGAGAGGCGTCGAGCCGGGAGGCGCTCCAGCGGATCGTCGAGTCGAACGACGAGGACGTCAACGCCTCGGTCGCTCGCGCGTTCACCACCTATTTCGAGCTCGTGAACCTCGCCGAGGAGCGCGAACGTGTCCGCTCGCTCCGCGAGGGCGAGGACGCCGGGACGCTCGCGGACGGCCTCCCCGCCGCCGTCGAGACGCTCGCCGATCGGGGCGCGAGCGCGGACGACGTCGCCGACGTCCTCGACGCGGTCCGCGTCGTCCCCACCTTCACCGCCCACCCGACGGAGGCCCGTCGAAAGACCGTGAAGGCGACGCTCGTCCGCGTCACCGACCTCCTCGAAGAGCTCGATCAACACCGTCTCACCGAGCGCGAGCAGGCGAACAAGCTCGCGCGCCTCGGCGCGCTCGTCGAGAGCGTCTGGACCACCAAGCAGGTACGCGATCGCCGCCCCGAGCCCTTCGACGAGGCCCGGAACGTCCACTGGTACCTCGCGAACGTCATCTTCGATCAGGTCCCCGAGGTGTACGCGCGCATCGAGGACACGCTCGCCGAGCAGTACGACGATCCACCGGCCGTCCCCGAGATCCTCGACTTCCGCTCGTGGGCGGGGAGCGACCGCGACGGCAACCCCTACGTCACCCCCGAGGTGACGAGCAAGACCTTAGAGCGCCAGCGCCACATCGCCGTCGAGAAATACCGCGAGACGCTCGACGACGTCTCCGGCGTGCTCAGTCAGGACGCCTCGCGCATGGACCTCGGGAGCGTCGAGGCGTCGCTCAACCGCGATGCGGAACGCGTCCCGTCGCTCGTCGCCGAGACGCGCGAACGCTACCCGGACGAGCCGCTGCGCCAGAAGGTGCTCGTCATGTGGCGCCGCCTCGGGCGCATCGCGGACGTTCGTCCCGGAGGGTACGACGACGCCGACGAGTTCCTCGCCGACATCGACGTCGTCGAGGACGCGCTGCGCGCCAACGGCGCCGACCGCATCGCCGACGAGTACCTCGACCCCCTCGAACGACAGGTCCGGACCTTCCGGTTCCACCTCGCCAGCCTCGACCTCCGCGACCACCAGGAGATGCACACCGGCACCTTGGAGGAGGCCCTCGAACGCGAGGGCATCGATTACGCGGGGATGGACGAGGGCGAGCGCGTCGAGTTCCTCACCGAGGCGATGCTCCAGGCGGACCCCGTCCTCGATCTGGCCGACACCGAGGGGCTCTCCGAGGACGCGACGCGCGTCTGCTCGCGCTTCGACGCGCTCGCCGACTGGCACGCCGAGTACGGCGAGGCCGCCATCGACACCTACTGCATCAGCATGACCGAGCGTCCAAGCCACGTCCTCGAAGTGCTCTTCTTCGCGGATCAGGCGGGCGTCGTCGACCTCCCCGAGCACTGCGGGCTCGACGTCGTCCCGCTGCTCGAAACCGAATCCGCGCTCGGGAACGCCCGCGAGACGATGGAGACCCTCTTCGACAACGAGGCCTACAGCGCCGCCGTGGAGGCCCGCGGGAACGTCCAGGAGGTCATGCTCGGCTACTCGGACTCGAACAAGGAGAACGGCTTCCTCGCCGCGAACTGGGCGCTCAACGAGGCCCAGCGGAAACTCGCCGACATCACGGACGACCTCGGCGTCGAGTTACGGCTCTTCCACGGCCGCGGGGGCTCGATCTCCCGCGGCGGCGGCCCGATGAACGAGGCCCTCCTCGCCCTCCCGCCCGAGACCGTCACCGGCGAGGTGAAGTTCACCCAGCAGGGCGAGTCCATCGCCGACACGTACGGCAACCCCTACATCGCCGAGCGGAACCTCGAACAGATGCTGAACGCCCAGCTCCGCGCGCGCTACGACGCGGTCGACCGGGGCGAGCGCGACGCCGCGTCCGATCGGGGCGACGCCATCGATCCCGACTGGATCGAGGCGATGGAGACGATGGCACCCGCGGCCCACGAGGCCTATCGGGACCTCCTCGACACCGAGGGGTTCGTCTCCTACTTCGAGCAGGCGACGCCGATCACCGTCATCGAGGAACTGAACATGGGGTCGCGGCCCGCGAGTCGCTCCGCGGAGCGCAGCGTCGAGGACCTGCGCGCGATCCCGTGGGTGTTCTCGTGGACGCAATCGCGCTGCGTCGTCCCCGGCTGGTTCGGCCTCGGGACCGGTATCGAGGCCTATCTCGACGCGGGCGGCGACGTCTCGACGCTCCGCGAGATGTACGAGGCGTGGCCCTTCTTCCGCACGACGATCGACAACGCGTCGATGGCGCTCGCGCGCACCGAGATGGAGGTCGCCGCCGAGTACGCCGCGCTCGCCGAACCGGACCTCCGCGAGCGGATCTTCCCCACGATCGAGGCGGAGTACGAACGCGCGAGCGAGGGCGTCCTCGACGTGCTGGAGTCCGAGGAGCTCGTCGCGCGCGACTGGCTCGCCGAGAGCCTCGAACGCCGCAACCCCTACGTCGACCCGCTCAACGCCCTCCAGGTCTCGCTCCTCCGACAGACCCACCGTACGGAGGAGGCCGAGCGGACGCTGCGGCTCACCGTGAAGGGGATCGCGGCCGGCATGAAGAACACGGGGTAGGCGGGACCGAGCGGAGGGAGGCCCCGCCGAACGGCGAGCGGGGGCGGGGAGCGGCGAGCGGAGAGCACGGCGACCCGCGAGCGCCACCGAGCGCGGCGCGCGGTCCAGACGGTCCGACGGGACACCGTCTCGAACGCGACGGCCGAGTGCGTGTGACTCGGTCCCGCGGTTCTCGGCGTTATGCCCCGGGTTCCGCCGGTCTTAATCCGGCCCGTCGCCTCCATTCGGACACGAATGCCACCAGCCATCCGCGTCGAGGGTCTGGAGAAGGACTACGGCGACGTCCAGGCGCTCGACGGTCTCGACCTCACGGTCCCCGAGGGGTCGTTCTTCGGTCTCCTCGGGCCGAACGGCGCGGGGAAGACGACGTTCATCAACGTCCTCGTCGGCCTCGTCCGCAAGACCGGCGGCCGCGCGGAAGTCTTCGGCAACGACGTCGAGGAGGACTATCAGGGCGCACGCGACGCCATCGGGCTCGCCCCACAGGAGTTCAATGTCGATCGCTTCTTCCCCATCGAGGAGGTCCTCCACCACAAGGCCGGCTACCACGGGATCCCCGAGGCCGAGGCCGAGGAACGCGCCGCCGAGGCGCTCAAGCGCGTCGGCATCTACGACAAGCGCGACGTCCGCTTCGACTGGCTCTCGGGTGGGATGAAACGGCGCTTCATGCTCGCCCGCGCGCTCGTCACCGACCCCGACCTCCTCATCCTCGACGAACCGACCGCGGGCGTCGACGTCGAGTTGCGCCACGACCTCTGGGAGGTCATCACCGACCTGAACGACGAGGGGACGACGATCCTCCTCACCACGCACTACATCGAGGAGGCCGAACGCCTCTGCGACGAGGTCGCCATCATCGACTCGGGACGGAAGGTGACGGTCGCGACCCCGGACGAGCTCACCGAGAAGGGAAGCGACACCCTCACCGTCTACTGCGAGAGCGCGATCGGGGACGCGCCCGCCCTCGACGACGAGCGGATCGAGCGCGTCGCGGTCGAGGGCGACGCGATCCGCGTTCGCGCGACGAGCGCGAGCGAGGTCGTTCCGAGCGTCCTCCGGCAACTCGAAGCCGCGGGTCACACCCCGCTCGACATCGACATCGAGCGCACCTCGCTCGAAGAGGTGTTCGTCGACCTGACGCGCCGCGAGGCGGGCGCGGACGCCGACGCGGAGAGCCACGAAGCGGCGAGCGACAGCGCGGAGACCGGTGACGGCGACGACGGCGAAGGCGCGGGCGACCGCGTCACCGCGGAGGCGAGCCGATGAGCGAGAGCCGCCTGTTCTCAACGGGGACGAAGACGCTCACGAAGCGCGAGATCCTGCGTTTCCTCCGGCGGCCCTGGAACACCTTCCTCCCGCCCTTCATCACGAACGTCCTCTACTTCTCCGTCTTCGGCGTCATCCTCGGCTCGCGGATCCAGGAGATCCGCGGCGTCCCCTACATCCAGTTCATCCTCCCCGGCCTCGTCGTGCTGGGCGCGATCGGGAACGCCTTCGAGAACGCCTCGTTCTCGATCTTCCACGGCCGGTGGAACGAGTACATCCACGAGCCGCTGACGTCGCCGCTCTCCTACCGCTCGATGGTGTTCAGCTACGTCGCCTCCTCGGCGCTGCGCGGGATCATCATCGGCGTGCTCATCGCGGTCATCGGCGCGGTCTTCACGCCCGTCCACTCGCTCGCCAACCCCGCGTACGCCGTCGTCTTCCTGCTCGTGATCGCCACGCTGTTCGCGGGTCTCGGCGTCATCGGCGGCCTCGTCGCTGACGACTTCGATCACCTCACGGTGCTCAATCAGTTCATCCTCCGGCCGCTCGTCTTCTTCGGCGGGGTCTTCTACAGCCTCGACGCCCTCAGCGGCGCGGCGCTCACCGCCTCCTACCTCAACCCGATGGTCTACATGGTGAACGGCGTCCGCTACGGCGTGCTCGGCGTCTCGGACATCCCGGTCAACGAGGCGCTCGGCGTCCTCGTCGGTCTCACCGCCGTCGTGCTCGCCGTCGACGTCGCGCTGTTCAAGCGCGGCTACGGCCTCACGGACTGAGACCCGACGCGACGCGCACCCGCACGCACTCGTCGCCCGCATCGCCGTCGTCGCCTCCGGCTCCCTCCCCGATCGTCACGTCGACCCCGAACGCGTCGAGCAGGTCGGCGTGCGTCTCCAGGTGATCGCTCCGCTCGGGCGCGACGTACGCGCCGCCCGCGAACGCCGCGAACGGGAGGAGCTGATCCGCGAGGTGGGCGTCGACGCTCGCCGCCGTCGCGTCGAAGCCCTCGAAGGCGGCGACGGCCTCGCGGGCGACGTCTTCGGCGGATTTCCCCCGCTCACCGAGCGCCGAGAAGCCCGCGCGCGTCTCCGCGTACCGGGCGACGAGCGTCACCACCGATCCCGGGGAGTCCGTCTCCGCCGACGCGACCGTCGTCGAGACGTCGCCCGTCACCGCCTCGCTCGCGGCATCCGCCTGGCGCTGCGCCACGTCCGCGTCGGCCAGCGACGCGCTCGCCACCGAGCGGACGTCGATCGCCCGCCGGGGACCGCGCGAGGGGAGCACCAGCGGGTCGATCTCGGAGGGGCGAAGCGTCAGCGTCGCCGCGCCACCGCCCGCGGGGTAGAAGCCGCGGCGATCGGGGGTGACCGTGGCCTCGAGGCCGTGCGCTCGGAGGAGCGGGAGTTTCACGTGGGCGAGGTAATCGAGCGGCGGCGCCCAGCGGACGTCCGTTCCGCCGGTGACGGTCAGCTCGAAGGCGGAATCGAGGCGCGCGGCCAGCGGGAGGACGGCGTCGAAGACGAGCGGGACGCTCCCCGCCGTTCCGATCTCGACGCGCGCCGCGCCGCCCGTCACGGGCCCGGGATCGATCGTCACGCGTTCGGAGCCGACGCTCGCGCCGTCGAGATCGGCGTCGGTGATCGCGGCGAGGGCGTCCAGCGCCGCGACGTGCTGGCGTTTCAGGCCGGGCGACTCACGGGCGGCGCGGACGTCCGTCACCTCGACGGCGTGACCGCTCAGGCAGGCGAACGCGGCGGCGCTCCGGACGAGCTGGCCGCCGCCGTCGGCACCGGAGATCGAGCGCACGTCTCGCCGCTCGCGCGGGCGGGACAAAAGCGCGCCGCTACCGCACGCCTTACCGCGGCGGAGACGGTACGGAGCGTATGCCCGAATCCGACTTCGACGAGCGCGCGTGGCGCGAGCGCATCGCCGAGTACCGCGCGGAGAAAGACGAGTTCCTCGCCGAGCATCCCCAGTCGCCGATCCCGCCCGGCGAGCGCGACGCCTTCGACGGCCTCGACTACTACGCGCCCGATCCCGACTACCGCGTCGTCGGCCGGATCCAGGTCCCGAGCGAACGCGAGGAAATCGAGTTGGCGACGACGGCCGGCCCGGATCGGACCTACGAGCGCGCCGCGACGATCGGCTTCACGCTCGCGGACGAACACCACGTCCTCGAAGCGTACGCCGCGCCCGCGCAGGAGGGACTCTTCGTCCCGTTCACGGACCCGACGAACGGCGAGGCCACGTACGAGCGGGGACGATACCTCGAACTCGACGTCGAGGCGTTCGAGACCGAGGACGACGTGATAGTCGACTTCAACACCGCGTACAGTCCCTTCTGCGCGTACGACGACGGGTTCGCGTGCGTCGTGCCGCCCGCGGAGAACCGCGTGAGCGTCCCGGTCGAGGCGGGCGAGCGCACTCGGGAGTGAGAGTGGCGGTGAGTGAGTAAGAGGGAGAGAGCCGTCGCTACGCGCGATGGCGTCGGGAGAAGACGAATCGAACGCGTGCGACGAGCCGTCACACGGCGCGGGGCCGCGCGGAGGACACCGGAGATCCGCTTACGCCGCGTTCTCGGCGGCTTCGAGGAGCTCCTGGTAGCGGTTGCGGATCGTGACCTCGGAGACGTCCGTCACCTCGCTGACCTCGCTCTGCGTGACCTTCTGGTTGGCGAGCAGGCTCGCGGCGTAGATCGCGGCGGCGGCGAGGCCGACCGGGGACTTACCGCTTGTGACCCCCTGGTCGCCGGCGGTCTTCAGGAGGTCGCGGGCCTGACGCTCGACCTCGTCGCTGAGGTCGAGTTCGCTGACGAAGCGCGGGACGTAGCTCGCGGGGTCGGCGGGGGCGACTTCGAGGTTGAGCTCGCGGACGATGTAGCGGTAGGTCCGCTTGAACTCCATGTCGTCGATGCGCGAGACGGTGGCGACTTCGTCGAGCGAGCGCGGGGTCTGCATCTGACGCGCCGCCGCGTAGAGGGCGGCGGTGGCGACGCCCTCGATGGAGCGACCGGGGAGGAGGTCCTCGTCGAGCGCGCGGCGGTAGATGACCGACGCGGTCTCCCGGACCTCCTTGGGGAGGCCGAGGGCGCTGGCCATGCGCTCGATCTCGCCGAGCGCCTGCTTCAGGTTCCGCTCCTTGCTGTTGCGGGTGCGGAAGCGCTCGTTCCAGGTGCGCAGGCGCTGCATCTTCTGGCGCTGGCGGCTCGACAGCGAGTTGCCGTAGGCGTCCTTGTTCTGCCAGCCGATGTTGGTCGAGAGCCCCTTGTCGTGCATCATGTTCGTCGTCGGGGCGCCGACGCGCGATTTCTGGTCCTTCTCCTGGCTGTTGAACGCCCGCCACTCCGGCCCCCGGTCGATGCCGTCCTCCTCGACGACGAGACCACAGTCGGCGCAGACGGTCTCGCCGTGGGTCTCGTCGGTGCGGAGCGTGCCGCCACACTCGGGACAGACGTCGACGTCGGTTCGCTCGTCGGTCGTCTCCTCGGTCGTGCGCTCTGTTCGCTGACTGTCGCTGGTGTACGTGCGGATCGTGGTGTCGCTCATGATGGATACTCCGGATCCGGTAGGAGAAGAATGTATAAGTTCCTCCGACCGGCGGTTCCTAACCACAGATAAGGTCGACAAGTACTTAAACCCTTCGGTAATGGCAGCGGACAGTGGTATCTACTAACACCCACTACAGGTCCCTTAGAGTCGCCTGAGAGGCGTTTCGTCGTCTCGACGATCGCTGTCACTCGACCGGTATTCTTATATGTTTATCGTGGCAGACGGTCCCACGGTCAGCCGCCGCGCGAGGGAGAGCGGTAGGTCTGTCAAACCGGAAATCGCACCGGTGGCGATGAGCCGTATAGGTACGCCGAAAACGGGTTCGCAACGCTGGTGCGAAGAGCGCAGCGACGACACGGGAGTGGCCGTGACCGCCGGGACGCGGCGATCGGCGAGCGACGGCGCGCTCTCGACGCCGTCGCCACCGAGCTCACCCGCGACGACTACCGCGCGACCTTCCGCGACACCCCGATCCCTAGCCGTCGAGGTCCCGCGCGATGCTCGCCAACCCGTCGTCGGGGGCCTCCGTCGCTGCGTACGTCGCTCGCTCGCCCGGCGCGCGGACCCCGTACTTGTAGTCGGACGTCACGACGTCGAGGTGGATCGTCCGACCGTAGTCGAGATCGAGCGCGTGCAGCCACGCGCGCAGGTGGTTCTCGCCCTCGCCGGGCGTCCGCGCGAGCCGCGGCGACTCGAACGCCCCGCGAAGCACCGCGCTCCCGGAGGCGTCCTCCGCCACCCGCGTGCGGTACTCGGCGTCGTCGACGGCGAGGCGGACCACCTCGCCCACCGGCACCGCGTCGGAGTCGGTGACGCGGAGCTGGGGACGGTTCGTCGATCCGTAGCGTTCGAGGACGGTGTCGACCGTGCGGACGCCCTCGCTGGTGACGCGTTCGACCATACCCCCGGTAGGGTGGCCGGACCGAAGAACGGTTCGGCGGCGGACGGGAGCTACGTGGTCGCCGCCCGGGCCGCGGCGACGCGGGTCGCGGCGTAGCTGACGACGCCGAGGACGATCGCGCCCACGACCGTGAGCCACGTGATCGTCGTCGGCGACCCGATGGCGAGCTTGGCGACGACGTTCTGCGGGCTCTCGGGGAGGAGGCTCGCCGCGCCGAACGCGCCCAGCGCGCCGAAGGAGTAGACGAGCTGAGCCTCGCGGTGTTTCGGGACGGCGAGCGCTGCCGCGACACCGCCGACGACGAGGAGGCCGGTCAGCGCGGTGACGAACCCGAGCGCGGCGAGGGGCGCGTGGATCGGCGTGCCGTTGAGCGCGAGGAACGCGAACCAACACGCGACCTGCGCGGGCGCGATGGCGACGAACGCGAGCGCCTTCCCGTCGACGATCTCGGGGATCGAGAGCGGTGCGCTCCGCAGGAGGTCCCACGTCTCGCGCTCGCGCTCCTCCGCGATGCTGTCGGCGGCGATGGAGCCGCTGATGAACGCCGGCAGGAAGGCGAGCGCGGGGATGAGCACCGTGTAGGTGAACCCGTGATACGTGCTCCCGCCGCGCTCGGGCGGGAGGTCGAGGGGCTGGCGATCGAGGCGCGTCGAGAGGGCGGCGCGGCGCTGGCGCTCGTAGCGCGAGAGCGCCGCCTTCAGCCGACTGACGACGACGGTGGTGGCGAACGAGCCGTCGGGGACGGTGGCGTCGACGTACGTGCGACCGCTGTCGAGGCGATCGGCGACGAGGACGGCGTCGACGTCGCCGCGCTCGAAGCCGGCGCGCGCCGCCCTCTCCGCGTCGTAGTAGGTCGCGTACATGGCGTCGCCGCGATCGACGACCGGCCCGAGGTCGTCGGCGGCGTCGCCCGTCACGCCGACGTCGACGGCCACGGCACCGCCCGCGGCGCCCGGCGCGTAGAGGCTCACGAGGCCGACGACGAGGACGGACGAGAACGCCGCGACGAACAGCTGGATGGCGAGCGCGAGGACGATCGTCTTCTCGCGGCGCAGGGAGGCGAGTTCGCGGCGCGCGAGGACGAGGCGACTATCCAACGGTGGTCACCACCGTGTAGTTGTAGCCGAGGTGGAGGAGAACCGCCCCGGCGAGGGCGATCGCGTACCCCCGCGCGCTCCGGCGCGCCCCGAGCGCCGACACCGAGGCGGTGACCGCGTGGAGGACGAGCGGAGCGGCGAGGAGCGCGAGCGATCCCGCGCCGAGTTCCGCGTTGCCGAACGCCGCGCCGCCGACGGTGAGATCCGAGAGACCGACGAGGCGCGTGAGGAGGAGGAGTTTCTCGCCGAGGAAGAAGCCGACGCCGGAGGCGACGCCGAGCGCGAGCGCCGCCCGCGTGGCGCGCTCGAAGCGCGCGTTCGTGAAGCCGGCGTAGACGTGGACGCTCTTGGCGACCTCCTCGATGACGGCGACGAGTACGAGGACGATCGGCACGGCGAGGTCGGGCGGCGCGACGAACAGCGACGCGACGGCGAACAGTTCGGCGATGAGGACGAAGGGGACGAGCGCCACGGTCAGCAGACCGACGCGCCGGACGGACGTGAGGGGGGCCGCGAGCGCGTCGAGCGCCTTCGCGGGGAGGCGTTTCTGGGTGAAGAGGTCCTCCTCGCGGTAGACGCCGAGGCCGAGGCCGTAGCAGACGACCGCCGCGGTGGCGACCGGGACGGTGGCGAGGAGGAAGCCCCCGAGCTGGAAGGGATCGCCGCGGATGTCGCGGACGACGACGGAGAGCGGGCTGATAGCCGCGATGGGGTGGACCTCGGTGAACACCGCGGGGACGAAGGCGTAGGCCATCAGGACGACCGTGACGGTCACCGTGACGAACGTGAGCTCCTTGTACGAGCGCGCGAAGAGCGCGCCGAGGAAGGTGACGCCGAGGAAGAGCGCGGCGAGCGGGAGGACGGCGAGCACGGACGCGACGCCCGCACCGACCGCGTAGGCGATGGGGACCGTGACGAGCGCGGCCGCGGCGAGATACGGGAGGGTCTTCCCGGCCACGATGTCGGCGCGCGTCGCCGGGGAGACGAGGAGCGGTTCTCCCCGGCGGTCGACCCGTTCGTCGAGCACGCTGGAGCCGTAGGACTGGATGACGACGTTCAGCGGGAGGACGAAGACGAACGCGAGCAACAGCGACTCCAAGGGGAACGGCGGCGTGAGACCGCCGGGCATGTTCGCGGGCGCGCTCGCGTCGCCGCTCACGCTCGGTCCCGCGGTGCCCGCGGATGCGCCGCCTCCGACAGCCGTCGTCGTGCCGGTCCCGTCGCCCGTCGTCGCCCCACTGTCGGCAGTCGTCCCGCCGCCGACGGTCGTTCCGCCGTCGTCCGTCCGCGCGCCGGCCCCGTCGTCGGCGTCGATCGCTGCACTCCCGCCGGAGCCGCCGGCGACGCGCGTCCCGCGCTCGACGTACGAGACGTCGACGGTCACGGGGAACGCGGCGGCGACGTCGTTCTCCGTCGCCATCAGCCGGTCGTTGTACGCCTCGGTGGCGCTTCGCAGGGCGGCGAGCGCCGCGCGCCCCTTCGCGCTGTCGGCGACGACGAAGCCGCTCGTGCCGACGACGGCGACGTCCGCGCGGCCGCGTTCGACGGCGTTCGCGCCCGGCGGGACGGCGCTGAGTCGGTCGTTCAGCGCGACGGGCGCGCGGTAGGGGTTCGCGTCGTCGACCGCGACGCGGTAGACGCCCTGGCCGGGCGTCGGCGCGGACAGGACGAGCGCGGGCGCGACGAGCGCGACGACGAGGAGCGTGCACGCGAGGAGGATCGCCGTCCGTCGGTCGATCGTCCCGGCGTTGCGTCCCGCCTCCCAGCGCGCGATCCGGAGGACGCGTCGCGGGCTCACGCCGGCCCTCCCGTGACGGCGAGGAAGACGTCCTCCAGCGTGGACTCGCGCGTCCGGATGTCGAGGACGTCGCCGCCGGCCTCGGCGGCGCGCTCGCGGACGTCCTCGACGGCGGCCATCGAGTCGACGCGCACGCGGTACCGAGCGCCGTCCCCGCGCTCGGCGTCGAGGCGCTCCGCGCCCGGGACCCCGACGTCCGTGAAGACGCGGTACTCGACGCGGCCGTGCGCGGCGCGGATCTCGTCGAGCGTTCCCTCGGCCGCGATCGCCCCCTCGGAGACGATGGCGACGCGGTCGCAGACCGACTCGACGTGGTGGAGGTCGTGGGCGCTGAAGACGATCGTCTTGCCCCGCGCGGCGAGGTCGCGCGTGAACTCGATGACGACGTTCGTCGTCGTCGGATCGAGCCCCGAGGCGGGTTCGTCGTAGACGAGGACGTCGGGGTCGTTGACGAGCGAGCGCGCGATGGCGACCTTCCGCTTCATCCCCTTCGAGAAGTCACCGACGGGGCGGTCGCGGGCGTCGAGGTCGAGGCGGTCGAGCGCGGCGGCGATCCGCTCGTCCGCCGTCTCCCGATCCACGTCGTAGAGGTCGCCGAAGAACCGGAGGTACGATCGCGGCGTCATGTCCTCGTAGAGCGGCGACTCCTCGGGGAGGAAGCCGAGGGTGCGGCGCATCTCGGGATCGCCGGCGTCGTAGCCGTTCACGACCACCTCGCCCGACGTGGGTTCGAGCAGGCCGGCGAGGGTCTTGAGCGTCGTCGTCTTGCCCGCGCCGTTCGGGCCGACGAGACCGAACACCTCGCCGTCGGCGACCTCGAAGTCGATGCCGCGGACGGCCTCGACGTCGCCGTAGGTCTTCCGCAGACCGGACACGGAGAGCACGTTCGTCCGCGCGACCGGCACCGACAAGGGCGTTACGGCGCACTCGACGCGCGTGTCGCCCGGCCGGTGGACCGTAGTAGCTCGCGGTGATACGTCTCGGACGATGTCGTCACTCCCCTTCGATTGGTCGCCGAGCGGCGAGTCGGAAGTCGGCTTTCGCGGGTACGGAACGCGCGTCCGCCGACTCGTCGGGCGGTCCGTCGTCCTCGCCGCGGGCGTCGTCGCCTTCGGCCTCTCGGTCGGACTGACCTTCGTCGCGTACCTCACGGGCGTCGTCGCGGCGGGTCGGACGCGTCTGCTCTTCGCGCTCTACGTCGTCCTCGCGACGGTGTGGTACGCGCTGACGCTCGTGTGGGGGAACGTCGAACAGCGCCGGACGCGGCGCGCCGACGCCGCCCCCGAGATCGTCCTCGAAACGCGGGGCGGCACGCTCGTCGCCAGCAACGTCGGCGCCGGACCGGCCATCGACGCGCGGATCGCGGTGTCGGTGGGCGGCGAGCGCGTCTACGACGAGCTGTGTCCCGTCCTGCGCGCCGGCGAGCACCTGTCGGTCGCGTCGGCGGTTCGCGACGACGCGGCGGTCGCGCTCGGCGTCTGGTCGGCGACGCGGCTCTCGGACGTCGAGTACCGCGTCGAGCGGACGTACGAGGGCGCGACGCTCCGGACGTAGCCGCTCAGCGAAGAGGGCGGGCGGCCGCCGCGACGCGATCGAGGCGTTCGCGCGCCCACGAGAGGGCCTCGCGGGTGTCGTTGACGAGGAGGAGTGCGACACCGCGATCGCCGCAGGCGAGACAGACGACCCGCCTACCGTCCGGGAGGTGACAGAGCGCGAGGCCGAACGGGTAGGTCGGTTCGACCTCGAAGAGCGTGACCGTCTCCGCTTGGAGGACGGCTTCGATGGGCCCGCGGAAATCGACGAAGAGCGCGTCGAGGATGTCCGGGACGACGTACGCGTCGAGGACGAGTCCCGCGTCGACGCGCCGGCGGAGCGTGTCCATCGCCTCCGGGAGCACGCGCGTGGCGTACAGTTCGACGCGCACGGCCTCCGCCAAGAGGTCGGTCAAAACGGAGACGGGACGGTGCGGCGTCTTCGAATCGGCGTCGACGATCTCGGCGTTTCGCACGACGTCGAGCGTGACGGACGCGGTGGCGGGGAGGGCGGAGAGGGAGGCGGCGCCCGCGAGCGCGTCGACGTCGGCGCGGAAGGCGTCGTGCGCGGCGAGGCCGAGTCGCCCGATCAGCGTGAGAGCGACGGCGCCGTCGCGGCGCTCGACGGCCCCCGTGGCCTCCAGGTCGCGGACCGCGCGATCGACGGTGGAGCGTGAGACGTCGTGCGCGTCGGCGAGCACGCGCTTCGGGACGGCGCCGTCGGCCAGCGTCCGGAGGAACGGTGCACGATCGACGAGCAGTCGTGCGAACTGTTCGGGGTCGCTGGCCATACGCTCCGGTGGTGCGTTCTCGGCGTATAAGCTCGTTGGTACGATCGAAGCGCTGAACGGTATGAATGTACGAAGGATTTATTATCACGTATTGCCCGACGGGAGTCGATCCAACAGGTGAGTTAAACACCGGGCCGTCCCACTCGATACGTGCCGGTGGTTGTCACCGGTTGTGCCTCTGAGTCGTTCCGGGGTCACCGAGTGGTGACCGACGGAACGGCCTTCCGAACGGAGTTCGGCGGCTTTTTTACCACCGTTGCGGCGGTAGGTGTGTGATCGATAACGCCCGCGACGTCCCGTGGTGCGTGACGAGCGCGAGCGACACGGGCGACTATCGGCCGACGGCCGATCCCGCGACGACGAGTGTCGAACGACCGACGGCCGATCACGCGACTGACGGCGGCGAGGACGCGGACGATGTCGCCGCCCACCTGCTCGAACGGCGTGACGTTGTTGGCGAACGACGCGGCCGCGTAGACGAGGACGGAGTCGCCGTAGGGGAGCGTCGGACCGATCGCGCCGAGGACGAGGCGGAGGGCGAACGCCCACGCGCCGAGCCACGTGAGCGCCGCCACGCCGACGAGCGCGATCAGACCGAGGTCGGCGGCCGCGAGCTCCGCGGCCACCTCGCCCGCACCGGCGAGCCAGAAGGGGCCGGCGAGGACGAGCGCCGCGACGAGGAAGCCGACGACGGCCGCGCGGCGGCGGGAATCGAGCACCCCCGCCCCTCGGAATGAGGGACCTGAAACTCACGGCTCGGCCCGACGGCGATTGTGTATCGCGTCTTGTGGTTTACGACTTCGATAAGTGCCCGGCGCGCCTCGGTGCTCGCATGGCTACTCCCTTCGAGTACGGCGGCGGCAGCGTACCGCCCGGCGAGGTCCGACACGCGCGGTACGCGATCAGCGAGACGTTCCTCGGGGACCCCATCCGGGTGCCGGTGACCGTCGTCAACGGCGAGCGCGACGGGCCGAGCGTCTTCATCTCGGCGGCCGTCCACGGCGACGAACTCAACGGCGTGAAGGTCGCCCACGACGTCGCCGTCCGATACGACCCCGCCGACCTCGCCGGTACCCTCCTCATCGTTCACGTCGTCAATCCGCCGGGCTATCTCGCCCAGCAGCGCTACCTCCCGATCTACGATCAGGACCTGAACCGCTCGTTCCCGGGGAGCGAACGGTCGACGCCCGCCCAACGCATCGCCAACGAACTGTATCGGGGGCTCTTCTCGCACTGCGACTACGGGATCGACCTCCACACGTCGACGCGCGGGCGCACCACGATGTTCCACACCAGAGCGCAGACGGAACGCGAGGGGGCGGCCCGCCTCGCGGAGGCGTTCGGCGCGAACGTCGTGCTCGCGGGCATCGGCGAGGAGGACAACTCGATCCGCTCCTCGTGTACGAACCGGGGGACGCCGACCATCACCGTCGAGATGGGCGAGGCCCACCGCTTCCAGCGGGCGCACGTCGAGCGCGCGAGCGCCGGTATCGAGAGCGCGCTCACCGAACTCGAGATGTACGACGGCGAACGCCTCGAACCCACGTGGCGCCGCGTCGTCAACGCGCGCACGGAGAAGGCGTGGGTCCGGTCCGACGCCGGCGGCCTCGTCGACCTGCACGTCACGCGCGCGAGCGTCGTCGAGGACGGCGAGGCGATCTGCACCGTCCACGACCACTTCGGCACCGAGCGACACGTCGTTCGCGCGCCGTTCACCGGCCTCGTCGTCGGTCTCCTACAGAACCCGGTCGCCCAGCCCGGCCACCCGGTCTGTCACCTCGTCAGCGTCGACGAGGAGACCCGAGCGGCCATCGACGCGGAGAGCGCTTAGACCGTCTCGACGAGGTCGGGACGATCGTTCGCCGGATCGTTCACGGCCCGCGAGACGGGACGTGCGACGAGGTCGACGTCGTTGGCACGGTCGAGGAGCCCCGCGTACTCCGCGGAGAGCCAGCGCGACTCCTCCTCGGGCGCGAGGAGGACGGACTCGCGGTGGTGGTAGTCGGCGACGGTCCCGGTCGCATCACGCGTCAGGACGGCGAACGACCGCACGGGGTCGGCCGCACGGTCCGGCGAGCCCTCCGCCCCGAACGCGTCGAGACCCGTCTGCGTCGTCTCGGGTTCGTACATCGCCCAGATCCCGGCCATGGCGAACGGCTCGCCGTCGGGGCGGTGGAAGTAGTAGGGGCGTTTCGTCCCGCCCTCCTCGCGCCACTCGTAGAAGCCGTCACAGGGGACGAGACAGCGCCGCTCTTCGAGGCTCTCGGCGAACGTCGGTTTCTCGCGCACCGTCTCGACGCGGGCGTTGATCGGCCCGGGGCTCGCGTCGTCCGCCCACGGCGGCACGAGCCCCCACTGGAACGCCCTGAGGGTCCCGGGATCGTCGTCCGCGATCACGGGCAGGGACTGCGACGGCGCGGCGTTGTACGTCGGTTCGTAGCCCGACGTCTCGACGTCGAAGCGTCGCGCGAGCGTCTCGTGATCGCTGAACAGCGCGTAGCGGCCGCACATACGTCGAAGGTGGCGGCGCGGGGCCTTAACGACCGCCATCGGCGGTTCCCGATTCGAGGGATCGATAAATCACATCGTGCGATACGGAATCGCCTCGTGCCGGTGCGGTCACTCGGTTCGCGGATCGCGTCGCCTCGCGAGACATGCGGCGCGTAGAGGTGGCCGTGGGCGGTTTCACGCCGCGTCCAGCCGGACGCGGCGGTAGGCGAAACGGCGTACTGGAGGAGACGAGGTCGAGCGAAAGAGGGACGACGGTGGCGGTTCGCGTTACTCCGGCCGGACGGTCAGCACGGGCACGTCGGCGCTCCGGACGGTGCGCTCGGTGACGCTCCCGAGGAGGACGCGATCCAGGCCGCTTCGACCAGTCGTTCCCATGACGATCGCGTCGGCGTCGACCTCGCCCGCCCGGTCGCTGATGACGTCCGGGGGCGACCCGTGCGCGACGTGACCGTCGGCCTCGATTCCGCGCGCCTCGGCCTGCGCGACGGCGCTGGCGACGGTCTCGTCGGCCTGCGCTTCGAGCTCGTCGAGGATCACCGTCGAGCGGGTGTCGAGGCCGAGCGACGCCTCGTTCACGACGGAGAGGACGTCGACGTCGGCGTCCATCGACTCGGCGAGATCGAGGGCGTGGTCGATCGCCGTGTTCGCGGTCGTACTCCCGTCCGTCGGAACGAGGAGACGCTCGTAGGGGAAGTCGTAGCGCTCGTCGCGGCTGCGCGCCGTGAGCACGGGAACGTCGGCGTCGCGGACGACGGACTCCGTGACGCTGCCGAGGAAGAAGCGCGAGACCCCCGTCCGACCGTGCGTCGGCATGACGACGAGGTCGTGTCCCCTCTCGGTGGCCTGTTCCACGATCGCGTCGGCGGGACGACCTTGGACGACGGCGGTCTCGTAGCCGACGCCGTGGGCGTCGAACGTCTCGCCGGCCTCCGCGACGACCTCCTCGCCGTAGCGGACGAGCGCGTCGATCACGTCGTCGCCGAGGACGGTGACGCTGTCGCGCGTCGTGTCCGCGACGTAGAGGAGTTCGACGGTCGCATCGGCCCACTGGGCAAGCTCCGCGGCGTGACGCTGGACGATCTCCGCGTGAGCGCTACCGTCGACCGGCAGGAGTATCGAGTCGTACATACCGTCTCGTACGACAGAGGGTCCCTAAACCGTTCCCCCGGCGGGAGCTGAACTGCCTCCGGCCCACCGCGGTGACGAGCGGGACGGCTATACGGCGCGCTCTCGTACCCTCGCGCGTGCAGTTCGTCGGCTACCGCCCGCGCGATCAGCACGGCCCCGCGAGCCTCCAGCTCGCCGACGGCGGCGCGATAACGCGCGTCGCACTCGAACCCGGGCGCGAGCTCGCGTACACGCTCGGCGAGCGGCGGTGCGCGGGGACGATCACGGACGACGGTCACGTCGCGTGCGCGAACGCCGACGCCCCCTACTGCCCGCAACACACCTCGACGTGGGTGTGCGCGAAGTGCCGGGGGGACTGCCTCAAAGACGAGATGGACTGTCACGAGGCCCACGCCATCTACCTCGCGGCGTTCGCGCCCGACGCCGTGAAGGTCGGCGTCACGCGCGCGTGGCGGCTCGAAACCCGCCTGCGCGAGCAGGGAGCCGACCGGGCGGCGCACCTCGACACCGTCGAGAACGGCAGGATCGCCCGCGAGCGCGAGGCCGCCCTCGGCGCACGCTTCCCGGATCGCGTCCGCGTCCCGACGAAGATCGCGGGGCTCGACGCGGCCGTCGACGAGGAGACGTGGCGCGACGCGCTGGCCGACTTCGACCCGGTGGACACGTACGCCTTCGACTACGGTCTCGACCTCGACGACCGGCCGGTCTCGGAGGTGCTCGCCACGGGGACGGTCGTCGGCGCGCGCGGCCGCGTGCTCTGTCTCGAACGCGGGGGGACGGTGTACGCGGTCGACCTCCGCGACCTCGTGGGTCACGAGGTCCGGGCCGAAGCGGACGAGCGCGACCTGCAGGCGAGCCTCGGCGCGTTCGCCTGAGACACCCGAAGGCACTTATCGGCCGAGTGAGAGGTGCCGGCGTGAACGTCGAACGAGCCCTCCTCGGCGCCGCCGCGGCGATCGCGGCGCTCGCCGTCGTGGCGGCGCTCGCCGTCCCCGGCGCCGTCGCACCCCCGGAGCCCGATCGGCCGCCGGCGTACGTGGAGTACGCGGAGATGACCGTCTCGCCGTCGAGCGTCGCGGGCGACACCGTCACCCTCGACGTGACGAACTACCTCACCCACGAGGGAAGTCCCGCGCGGAACGTCACCGTCCGCACGCGCGCCGTCGACACCGATACCGGCTTCGTGGCGACGAGCGCGCGGGCGTCGCTCGGGACGCTGACCGGCGACGGCGAGCGCGAGGCGACGCTGTCCCTCACGGTCGAACGCGAGGGCGGCTATCGCCTCGAAACGGCGGTGTACGAGAACGGAAGCCGCGTCGCCGCGGGCCATCGGACGGTGCGCGGCGTCGGCGCGCTCGTCCCCGACTACGCGCGGAGCCCGGTACGCTTCCACGCGTTCGAGAGCGGCGCGATCCCGTCGGTGCGCGTCGGCGTCGCGGAGGCCGGCGCGGAGCGGACGGCGCTGGACGTCGGCGCGTACGTCACGAACGCGGGCGGCGAGAGCGAGCCGGTCCGCGTCGAGTACGTCGCCCGACAGGTGGAGTCGAACCTCGTCGCCGACCGCGCGACGGTCGAGGTCGCGAGCGTGGCCGCGGGGCAGACGGTGACGCCGAACGCGACGCTCGACGTGCCGGCGGGGTACAACTACTACGTCGACGCGATCCTCTGGAAGGACGGCGTGCTGATCGAGACGACGACCGCGGCGGCGAACCTCGATCCGACGCGGACGATCAGCGTGAACGAGACGCGCGAGGACGTGGGACTCGACGTCAGCGACTTCGAGGGCGGGAGCACGGGCGCGTCGACGACGACGCCGACGATGTCGGGAGGCTCGCCCGGCTTCGGCGCCCCGGTCGCGCTCGCGGCGCTCGGCGGCGCCGCGCTCCTCGCACGGCGGTGGTCGGCGTGAGCGACGACGAACACCCGACGACGGACGAGGCGACGGACACCGAGGAGACGATGGACACGAACGAGAACGCGGCCGCCGACGGTGAACGAGACGGAGAGAACGCGCGAACGGAGGACGACGGCGTCGCACTCCGACGCGGCGCGCGCGTGCTCGGCATCGCGATCGCCGGCCTCGTCGCGCTCGTCGCGTGCGTCTCGCTCTACGGCGCGGTCGGCACGCTGATCGCGCAGTGGGTCGCTCCGCGCTATCAGCCGCTGTACGAGGCGGGATTCGACCTCGCCGTCCTCCTGCTCGCGGCGGCCGTCGTCGCTCGCCTCGCTCGTGGGACCGAGGCGTTCTGAGGCGCCGCGTGCGCGGGGAGGAGGACACAGGGCTTTTCACACCGTCACGCGAAACGTGGGGCATGGCAGACGACGAACCCAGCGAGGACGAGGGAGAGGAGGAAACGAAGTCCTTCCGCGAGCGCGTCGAGGAGATCCGCGCGGAGCGAGAGGAGCGCGAGGACGGCGAGGGCGGGTCCCGCCGCGAGGAGCTCGAAGAGCGGATGGGCGGCGAGGCGGGCGGGATGGGCGGTGGCGGCGGCAACCCGTTCGCGCAGATGATGGGCGGCATGATGGGCGGTGGCGGCGGCCCCGGCGGCATGGGCGGTGGCCCCGGTGGCATGGGCGGCGGTCCCGGGGGCGCCGGCCCCGGCGCGCGGGGCGAGGACGGCGACTCGGGCGCGCGAAAGAAGATCGGCCGCGAGCTCGAGGAGCTTCGCAAGGAGATCGAGCGCACGAACAACAAGCTCGATCGGATCGCCAACGCGCTCGAAGACCGCGACTGATCGGTTAGCCGAGCAGTCGATCGTAGACCGCGGCCAAGCGATCGACGGCCCGCGAGACGCTCACTTCTTCACGCCTGTCGAGACACGTCTCCGCGAGCGCGTCGCGCTCGTCGAGGGCGCGCCGGATCGCGTCGCGGAAGGCCGCGGCGTCCCCGACCGGGTAGTGATAGCCGGTCTCGCCGTCGTCGACGGTCTCGATCAGCGCGCCGGCGTCGGCACCGACGACGGGCGTTCCGCAGGCGTTGGCCTCCAAGGCGACGAGGCCCTGCGTCTCGACGGGACTGGGGAACGCGAAGACGTCGAGGGCGCTGTAGAACGCCGGGAGTTCCTCGCGGGGAAGGAACCCGAGGAAGCGCGCGTCGATCCCGCGCCGGCGCGCGCGGGCTTCGAGGTCGTCGCGGGCGGGCCCGTCACCGCCGAGGACGAGCGTCGCGTCGAGGTCCGCGGCGGCGTCGACGAGATCTGAGAGGCGTTTCTCGTAGCCATGCCGGCCGGTGTAGCCGACGAGCGTCCCCGAGAGGCCGTAGCGCTCGCGGAAGTCGCTCGCGTCGGTGGGCGCGAAGAAGTCGACGTCGACGCCGTTCGGGAGCGAGTCGGCGGGCGTCGAGACGCCGAGATCGCGGACGCGGTCGCAGGCGCGCTCGCTCGGCGCGAGCACGAGGTCGGCTCGATCGAGGAACCACCGCTCCCACGCCGCGCTGACGCGCTCCAGGGAGGGCGTGAGCGCGTCCGGGGCGAGGTACTCGACGTACTCGCTCGTCGGCGTGTGGTAGGAAACGACGAGCGGGGCGTCGTGGCGGCGGGCGTAGCGGTAGCCCGCGACCCCGACGGCGAACGGCGAGTGAGCGTGGACGACGTCGGGCGTCACGACGCCGCGCGGCGTGTGCGGGGCGGCGAGACGGTACCCCTCGTAGAAGGGGAAGTCGACGCTGGCGACGGGGTGCTCGCCGGGGTCGGGGTCGTAGTCGGCGTCCGGGTAGACGACGTCCATGCGGCCGCCGCGGGCCTGCCAGCGCTCGCGCCACGTGCGGACGGTGTAGGTCGCGCCGTTGACGGTGGGGAGGTAGGTGTCGGTGAACGCCGCGACGCGCGGGTGATCGGCCATTCAGGTCGCCTCGACGAGGTCGTGGTAGACGTCAGCGAGCTCCGCGCCGACGCGATCGAGCGAGTGTTCGCGCGCCGTCTCGCGGGCGTTCGCACCCAGCTCGGAGCGGAGATCGGGGTCGGCCGCGAGGCGGTCGATCGCGTCGACGTACTCGGCCTCGCTCCCGCAGAGGAGGCAGTCCTCGCCGTCCGTGAAGTACTCGCGGAAGACCGGGAGGTCGCTGAGGACGCAGGCCTTCCCGCACGCCATCGCCTCCAGAGCGACGAGTCCCTGCGTCTCGCTCTTCGTCGGAAAGACGAACACGTCGCCGGCCCCGAAGGCCCCGCGTTTGTCCTCGACCCACCCCGTGAACGTGACGCTCTCCGGGGGATCGTTCACCCACCGCTTCACCGACTCCGAGGCGTGCGGGCCGGTGTCGTAGGGCCCGAACCAGACGAACTCGTACTCGGTGCGCTTGGCGAGTTCGCAGAACGTCGTCAACCCCTTGCGCTCGAAGACGTTACCGACGGTGAAGACGACGGTCCCCTCGAGATCGAAGCGCTCGCGGTAGGGCTCGCGGAACTCCTCGACGCCCACCAGGGAGTCGAGGTCGACGCCGTTCGTCAGGACGTCGATCGGCGCGTCGATCGGATACGTTTCGAGGCGCTCTTTCGCGTACGTCGAGGGTGCGATCACGCGGTCGGCGAGCGAGTAGAACCACCGGAGATACCGCTCCAGGGGGTCTGCGAGGAGTTCGACGCCGCGCCAACTCCCCATCGTGTTCTCGCGGAGCGTGTGCGCGTGGAGGACGAGCGGGGTGTCCGTACGGCGGGCGTGGCGCGCGACGGCGACCGAACCCGGCCCGAAGAGGTGGCAGTGCGCGAGGTCCACGTCCGCGAAGACGCCGTCGCCCCGGGCGACGGAGAGCGCGGTGTCGAGTGGGTCGTCACCCGCCCACGGCCGCGTTCGGACCGCGACGTCGGTCGGGGCGAGCGCGGCGTGCTGCTGGCGGGCGGCGGTGGCGATCCCGCTGCGTTCGAGCGGGCCCGCCAGCTCCAGATAGTTGAGCGCGCGCATCGGGTGGCGTCGACGGCCCGGGGGCGAAAAGGTGTATCGAAACGCTTTGCCCCGTCGGGCCCCGAGGGGGCGTGTGAGCGGAATCGCCGCGGAGCGGATCGATCGATTGGCGTCGCTGGCGGCGGCGGCCGCGCGCGACGGCGACGTCGACCGAGCGCGCGAGTACGTCCGGCTCGCTCGCCGGATCGCCGAACGCAACCGCCTGCGTCTCCCGCGGCGCCTCGTCCGGTTCACGTGCGACGACTGCGACGCCTACCTGATTCCGGGGCGGAACGCCCGAACGCGCCTGCAGGACGGTCACGTCGTCACGACGTGTGCGTGCGGTTCGCAGGCGCGACACCCCTACTGAGCCCCGTCCGGGGACAATAGATTCAAACCGCCGCCGCGAGATACGAGAACGTATGGCTAATCTACGTCGGAAGGCCCACGAAGCGGACGTAACGGTATGGGTCGGCAAGGGTGGCGTCGACGCCGTCGTCGACGAGCTCGACGACCAGCTCGCGGACAGGGAGGTCGTGAAGGTGAAGTTCCTCCGCTCGTCGCGGGGCGGGACGACGACCGAGGACCTCGCTGAAGAACTGTGCGACGCCGTGAACGCCGATCTCGTCGAGACCCGAGGGAACACGGCGGTATACACGCGATGACGGCCCTCCCGTTGCAGGCCGGCGGCGCGGGCGGCTTCATCGGCAACTGGCTCCAGTCGGCGATCGGTCTCGCGCCGAGTTACGCGGCCGCGATCGGCGCGGCCGTCACGTTCGTCGTCGTCGCCGTCGTCCTCTACGTCGTCGGGAAGGCGATCATCACGCCGCTCGCCAACCGCGTGATGGATCGCCGCGGCCTCGACGAGCACGCGAAGAGCCCGCTGCAGAAGGTGGTCTCGATCGGCATCGTCGCCGTCTCGGTCGGCGTCGCGTTCGCGTTCGCGGGCTACGGCAACATCCTGACGGCGCTGGCGACCGTCGCCGCGGCCGCGACGCTCGCCATCGGCTTCGCCATGCAGGACGTGATCGCGAACTTCGTCGCCGGCGTCTTCATCTACACGGACAAGCCGTTCCGCATCGGCGATTGGATCGAGTGGGACGGCAACTCGGGGGTCGTCGAGGACATCAGCCTCCGCGTCACCCGCGTCCGGACCTTCGACAACGAACTGCTCACCGTCCCGAACTCGAACCTCACGGACGGCGTCATCAAGAACCCCGTCGCCAAGGACAAACTCCGCGTGCAGTTCGAGTTCGGAATCGGCTACGACGACGACATCGACAAGGCGACCGAGATCATCGTCGAGGAGGCCGAGAAGCGCGACGACATCCTAGACGATCCCGGCGTCTCGGTCCGCCTCTCCGAGCTCGGGGGCTCCTACGTCGGCCTGAAGAGCCGCTTTTGGATCGCGGACCCCTCGCGCGCGGACTTCGTGAAGACCCGCGGCGAGTACGTTCAGGCGGTCAAAGAGCGCTTCGACGCCGAGGGCGTCAACATCCCGTACCCGACGCGCACGCTCGAAGGCGGTCTCACCATCGAGGGCGAGGCGATCAGTCCCGAAGCCTTCGACGCGGGCGACGAGCGGTAAGCGACCCGGATCGCTCGGTTCCGCCTTCTCGCGCTCCGGGGACGACGGCGCGCGCCGAAATCATCGAGGGACGAGTCGACGCGGCGCTCGAACGGGTCACGGTCGACGAGAACGCCGAGTGGGCGGAAACCGAGGGGCCCGTGAGACAGCGAGGAGCGCGGCCGCTCTCGGTGCGCGATCGGCGGTATGAATGGTGAACGGGCCGAGGTTGCCCGACCGTTCCGGACCGGATAGTCCCGGTCGCCTCCTCCACCCCGCGACCCTTCGAGCGACGGACGTCCGGTGCTCCGCTGCTCACTTCCGTGCCTGACGGGGTCGCACCGACGAGTCGCGCCGTGACGCCCCTGCAGGCGCACGAGCCGCGAGCCGTCGCCCCCGAAGGACGAGGTTTCTCTGTCGGCTTCCGGGGTCCGACCCGGGCGGGTCGGACGTCCTCGGTGTTCGGCCCCCGCTAATGACCGTGTCGCGGGTGAGGGCGGGGCCAAACCGCCCGGCCTAGTTCACCTCATCCTACTCGGGTGGGACGTAAGGGCCTTTCGTTAGGAAGTGCGAGGAGAACGCCCCGTGCTTTAGCGCGGGAATGAATCCGACAATCACTCACATAAACTACAGTCGATGGCATGGCCTGTTATTCCAATATATTTTTAAGACATCAAATCAAATTACATTTGTAATGGTCACGGTGACTGTCACCGCGAAGTTCCACAATCCATCTCTCACACGGCGTAAAGAGTGGCAACACGCTACTCGCCTCTACCGTGACACCAAACAGTTCTGCATTGACGGATGGGAGAACGGCGACTTCGGCAAATCCGTGACCACCGCCAGCATCGACAACGACCTCTACTCGGCCATCCAGAACCAAGCCATCCGAGAGGCGAAATCCGACCACAACAAGGACGGAGAGGTTCGGTATCGAGAGAGCCAACCGTTCGCCGTCAACAACCAGAACTGGGAACTCGACACAACCGAGAACGGCACGGTCGTCGTCGGCTTCCCGTGTATCTCTCAATGGTGGTACACCCCGATCGTGGTGTACGACGACATTGCCGACCCCGTAGACCGACTAGTCGAGGGTGACGCGAAGAAGACGCGATTGCAACTGTACCGTCGTGGCGACGACTGGTACTGCACGTTCAACATTGAATACGACACCGACCTGTCGGGTAAGACGCCCATCGGTGTCGATATTGGTGAACGCCACATCCTCGCTGCGACGGCCTACGGCGAAGACGAGTCGATGCTGGTGTCGGGTGGTGAGGCGAAGTACGTTCGACGCAAATATCGTTCCCTACGCGATTCGCTCCAACAGGCGGGTGCGCTTCGCGCACGCAACCGTGTGGGTGACAAAGAACAGCGTCGAATCAAAGACCTGAACCACAAACTCTCCCGTCGCCTCATCACGTTCGCGGAACAATTCGAAACCCCTGTCATTCGGATGGAAGGCCTCGAAGGCATCCGCGAGAACAGTTCGTGGTCGGGCGTCCACTCGTGGCATTTCCACCAACTCCAACGGTTCATCACGTACAAGGCTGAACGCGCTGGGATTCGCGTCGAGACGGTCGATCCAGAATATACCAGTCAACGGTGTTCAGCGTGTGGTTCGATGGGAACCCGTGATGGCGACCACTTTTCGTGTCCGGAGTGTGGTCGTGGACGCCACGCCGACCTGAACGCGTCGGAGAACATCGCACAACGGGAGGGAGAACCATGCACGGCGTAACAGTTCGGCTGACGCGACCCGTGCTCCCTCGCTGGGTGAAGAGCCAGCCATCTTTGATGCCCGCAGATTGCGGGGAGGAAGGCCCCTTTGACAGGGCTGTACGCGCTGGAAAGCACGTCCTTGGTCACAACTGGACGGCGACCTTCGACGGCCCACGCGAAAGCGTGCTTGAGGCCCGAGGAAACGCGCAACCTGAATATCCACTTCGTGGAATTCTCGCCCTGTAGGGCGGGGAGGATGTCAACCCGTGGGGAAGGCCTTTGCGTCCCGCCGTCCGAAGGAAAGCCATGGGACTCACGAGCACGGCGAACACGGTGAGCAAACTCTCCGATCTCGCGGAGAAGCTCTACAAGCGCGTCGAGGCCATCCGCAAGCGAGTCGAGGGGATGAGCGAGACCGTCGGTGACACGAACGAGCGCGTCGAGCGACTGGAGGGCGAACTCGCCGAGCAGCGCGCGCTCGTCGAGGCGCTCGCGGCGGAGAGCGGCGTCGACGTCAAGGCCACCCTGGAGGAGCTCGACGATCCGGGAGCGGACGTGGAGACCGACGACGCCGAGGCGTAAGCGCGGCGGAGAAGCGTCCGCGCTTCGGCGTCGCGTCAGCGCTTCAGTCGACCGTGTTCGACCTTCATACAGCGGTCTTGGACGACGGTGAGCCCCGCGTCCGTCGCGCGCCCCGCCGCGTCGTCGTCGCGGATGCCGAGCTGCGTCCAGATCGCCGTCACGTCGTCGCGTTCGATCGCCTCGTCGACGATCCCCGCGACCTCCTCGCTCGGTCGAAAGACGTTCACGACGTCGACCTCCGCCTCGACGTCCGCGAGCGTGTCGTAGGCGCGCTCACCGAGCACCTCGTCGGTCGTCGGGTTCACCGGGACGATCCGGTAACCGTGACGCTGGAGGTACTTCGGGACGTTGTGGGCGGCCTTCCCGGGCGTGCCCGAGCAGCCGACGACCGCGATGGTCTCGTAGCCGAGGACGCGTGACAACACCTCGTCGTCCGAGTCTGTCATACGCGAATCGACGGGTGCCACCGACAAAAAGCCGCCGCGCCGCTCAGGCGGCCGCGCGCCCGACGACGAACGCCGCCGCCGCGAGGAACATCCCGTACTTCAGGATCCCCTGCGCACGCGCCGGATCGTCGAACGCCACGTACGCCGCGTACGCCATCACGAGGTCCGCGGGGACGACGGCCGCGAGGTACGCGACGCCGAAGAGGTCGCGGAGGTACGGCACCGGACTGGCGAGCACGGCGACGACGAGCACCGTCGCCGCGAGGAGACACGCGTTTCGCTCTCCCACCGCGATCGGCAGCGTGTTGAGACCCTCCTCACGGTCGCCCGCGACGTCTTCGATGTCCTTGATAATCTCGCGCGCGAGCGTCGAGAGCGCCGCGAGCGCGAACAGGACGACCGCCGCGAGGGGTCGCCCGACCGCCGCCGCGCCGAAGAGGAACGTGCTCCCGCCGAGATACGCGACGACGGCGTTCCCCGCCCCCGGCAGGCCCTTGAAGACCTTCGTGTACGTGACGAGCGCGAGGAGGTTCACCACCGCGACCGCGATGGCGAACAGCGGGAGGGAGAGCGCGAGGACGATCGAGCCCGCGAAGAGGACGACGCTGAAGGCGAGCGCTCCCCGGGACGTGACCGCGCCGCGGGGGATCGGCCGCTCCGGATTATTGATCGCGTCAATGTCCCGATCGAAGTAGTCGTTGATCGCGTTCCCCGCCGCCGTCGCGAACACCGTCGCGACCGCCGCGACGAGCGCCGCGAGCGCGAACGGTCGCCCCGCGACGTACGCCCCGATGAGCGTCAGCACGCCCGAGACGACCGCGTTCGCCGGCCGACAGAGTTCGAAGAGCCCACGCACCCGCACACCGAGAGTCATACTCGCGTCACTCGCGCGCCGCCCGCAAGAAACGTTCGTGTCGCGGTCGACCAACGAATCGCGGGACTTAAGCGCCACCGCCGGGAACGATGAGTCGCGGGCGTTTAGCTCAGCTTGGACAGAGCACTTGGCTTCGGACCAAGACGCCGCGGGTTCAAATCCTGCAACGCCCACTCGCAAACCGCCCGAATCGAAGCCAAACCGATTATGGCGCGTCAGGGATTCTTTGTCTACTTCACGCCGCTTTAGCTTCATTTGAGAACGGCGCATATTCTGATCTAAACAGCGTAGCTTTCGCGCCCCTTCGCTGTCTGGCGATTACGTTCGCAAAGGCTGGTCCCTCGATCTGCGCGCGCGGTCAGAATCTCGTCGATTTCTGCTCGGCCAGCGCGAGCGCTGCGCCGCGAGCGCGGACGGTACTACCCGGCGGTAGGTGCTCGGTCCTCGACGGTCCACCGCATCAGTCCCGACCGCAGGGAGGGACCCCTCGTCGCGGTTCGCGTGGAGGTGATTCGCGTGTCTAATGCCTCCCACGGGTCCCACGGTTCGACCACACCGAGTAACCCGGAGACGCGCGCTACCGCCGCGGAGTTCCGCGCAGAGCTCAAGGCTCGTCTGACTGCCGATCTCGACGCCGACCAACGCTCGTACCAATGTCGGAACTGCCGACAGCTTTGTCTCAACCCCGCCGGGTCCATCCTCTTCCGCGCACGAGTCTGCCTCGACTGTCACGCGCGCTATCTCGCCGGTGAACCCCGGAGGTCGTCGAAATGACCGACTGGGATACCGTCGATCTGCTCTGTCATCGGCTCGCGGCCTCCCCCAAGTGGGACGACGTGGACGCCGCCACGCTTGCGTGGCTCGAAGCTGCACGCCACACCCGGGAGGCTGTCACCACCGTCCTTCTCGACGAGCGCCCGACGGTGTTCTCCGAATCGACCGCGTTCGACCTTCGGGCCAAATGAGCACGGCTGACACCTCCGGCGGTGCGGCTTGGCCAGCCAACAGGACTAACTCTGAAAAGTCGCCTCAGGCGCTCAGGACGGCCATCCGGCGATACGGTTTGCACGATCTCGACGTTGACTCGACGCGCGACCTTCCGCATCCCGCGCACCGGCTCGCAGAGATCTGGGCCGCGTACGGTGGCCGGCTGATGACGCCGCTCTCGGAAACGAACGGGCGGACGCTTCGCTCGGAAGTCGTCGAAGAGGACTGGGTCGAGTACCGGGTGAACGAACCGGGCCCGACCGGTGATACGTTCGACGTGAGCGAGGTTGAGGAGCGCCGCGCCTCAACGTGGTTGGACGCTATCGCTGCGATGCTCGCGTGGTACGAACGTGCCCGTGGACGTCGCGGCCGTCTCGCTCGCGGCTACCAGGGAGAACCAGAGTACGAGGAGTTCACCATCGACCTCGAAAACTCATGGCAACCGAGCTACTGTAAGCGCGAGGTTGCCCGGTTGAAGGCTCTCGAACGCGAAACCGTCGGTGGCGAACGTCCGTCCGGCGGCGAAACGAGCCCCGAGTACGAGAACCCGCATTCGGTGATACTCACTCTCTCCGGTACGTCCACACCGAACGGCGACCGGATCGGACCCGCCGACCACGACCGCGAGATCGCCGACTCGTGGACGGCCGGCGTGTACGATGCGCTTCGCTATCAGCTCGACAAGCTCGGTGTGTCCGACTACCTGTACCACAAGCAGGGAGAGCCACACCCCGGCGACGGACCGAACGTCGGGTACGGGCATCACCACGTGATGCTGATGGTCGATGCCGGCCCGCTTGGAGCGGGCGATCAGACGCCACGGCTTGAAGCTGCGTTCCGCGAAGTGATCGACAAGCACGTGGACGTGTGCGACCTCGCCGGATCGAGTGCGCACGGCGAGGGCGCTATCTCGGTACGGCGTGTCGGTGACGACGACGAGGAGATTGAGTCGTGGTCCGCCTACGCTGCCGAGTACATCGCGTCCGCCGAAGAGGACTTGCTCGAACGTTCGGACCAGTACGTGATGTGGGCCGCGACCCAGTGGGCGACCGGCTCGCAGAAGGCGACGCGCTCGATGACGGCGAACAGTGCGATAGCCGCTGACGCCTGTAAGCAGCGACACGAGTCGGAGCGGTCGCACCAAGATGTCGGGCACGGCGAGCGTATCGTTCGCTCGTCTCGTCGCGGCGTCGATTTCGAGTGTGCGTGTTGTGGCTCGCCCTGGCAGATTCCACAGCACTACGACACGCTGACCGAGGCTCGTCGAGAAACCGGCGCGCGAGTTCTCGCAGCCGACGGGTCAGGTGGCGATCTCGACGACGACGGGGACACCGACCGGTGGGACGATGGAGACATTGGTGACCGGTGGCCGTCTGCACGCGCAGCGGCGTCATTTGGGACGAAAGTTGATCCACACCACGGCGTCTGTACCGAGTTCGAGTCGGCTACCCGCCCGCCATCGTGGCGGATGGACGCGATCATCGAGTCGTCCGGCAAGGAGAAGCCCGCGACTGGTTCCGGCGTCGATATGCGTGAGCTACAGTTTCAGACACTTCCACGAACGCACGGTGAGATCGCGGCGTTTCTCTCCGACCCCGCGACGTACGTCGTCTGTACCTGTGACGTACTCTCCCGCTCCCTCGATGCGTGGCGAAACGGCGAGTGTCCGTCGCGCTGCGAATGTGACGGCGCTGAGCTACGGTTTGCGAACGCCGCTGAAAACTGGTCGCTCGGGTCGCTCTCGGTAGACGAGTGGCTATCGTTCCTGTCGCCCGATCCCGTCGTTCGGGAGCTGTCGTTCGAAGAGGAGCGCGAGCTTGCGAATGCGCTCGACCGCGCTCGCCGGCTCGGGGAGAATACGCAACTCTCACCGATGGGCGTCGTCGCGCAGGCTGGTGTCCCACCGGAGCACTTGGAAACGGCTTTCGAGGAGATAGAGGCGATCCGAGCGTAGGAGATTGTATTAAAGTATCGCACCCCCCATCGGGGGGTCGATAATCTAGTTCATGCACTTTGAATTGCCCGTGTATGTCGCAAGGCAAACAGCCGAGTTGGGACGACCTCTCCGAGGTCTCCTCCGGTAACGACGACGAAGAGTACGACGACGTGCTGAACCTTGACCCCGGTGATTCCGTGGTCGCTGAGGTCCGTGCTATCGAGCGCGACGCCGACCGGTACGGGCGTGATCGGTTCCACCTCACGCGCGTCGATGGCGAGGAGCCGCGGTACGTCTCCTACTTCGCGTCCGCGTCGGTCACGCGGCCGCTCGACAACGCGGACATCGGTCCGGGCGACGTGGTCGGTATCAAGAAGGACAACGACCCATACACCTTCGAGGACGACGACGGCGAGGAGCAGGAGGCGTACGGGTTCGAGGTCCGCGTGCGGGACGGTGGTGAGTGATGTCCACCTCCTCCGGCGGATTCGCCTCGACGATCCGCGCGTACAAGCGGATCAGTATTCTGTCCTCGGTCGGCCTGCTCGTGTTCGGGATCTGCGGACTCGTCATGACCGGGCTCGCCCAGGAAGCCATCGACCTCCTCACGCGGTACAAGTACCTCCCGTGGGGCGCGTCGATGGCTGCTCTCGCCATCGTGTTCATGTCGTCCTCGACCCGCGACCCACGGTACTACCACGCGAGCGAGTGGTTCATCGTCGCGGCGGTGATGCTTCTCCTCGGCGCGTACGCTTTCCTGCCCGCTGTACAGGAGATGATGGCCACGTACTCGCCGTGGTCTGATGGGATCGTGCTCGGACTTCAGATCGTCGTCGGAGCTATCGTAGCGAGGTAACAATGAGTGAGCACACATCTTCTCTCGCCCGTGTCGGGCGTGTCGTCCTCGTCGTCGCGCTCGTTTCGTCGATGGTCGCCGCGCCCGTCGCGGGCTCGATCGCCTCGCCGGCCGCCCCCGACGGTCCCGCCGCCACCGGCTCCGGGACGTGCTCGTTCGCCAGCGTCCTCCATTTCTTCGGCGTCGCTGACGACTGCGCGGCTCCCTCGACCACGAGCGACGTCCAAGAAGTCCGGCAGGCCGAGGACAACCAGACCGAGCTCGACATCTACCAGGCGCTTCGCACCCAGAAGTCCAGCGGCCAGCAGTTCCTCGACTCCACTCAGAACTTCGCCAACAGCTCCCAGAACGTCGCTTGGTCCAAGGGCGAAGTCGCCTACTACCGCGCCGTACAGAATGGCTCGGTCAAGGCCGTCGCCCGCGAAAAGGCCATGCGCGCTATCGAGGACTACTTCTCCAAGCGCCAGGTCTCCCTCTACCGGCACTTCACCACTCAGGTCGAAACCGCCCGCGCGATGCATCAGCGCGCCGTCAACGAGAGCGGCGTCGACAACCGGACCGTACGCATCGCACCCGAAGGCAGCCCGACAGACGACGATCTCGGAATGCGCTGGGGCTCCGGGCCTGAAACCTCCGAGTCGACTCTGACGCTGCTGAACGACACCGTCATCCAGAACGCCACCTATCTCGGCGGTCGGGCTGGCGTCTACACGCCTTCGGCCGACTGGAGTACGACCACCTGGCGGACGCTGAGCGGTCCCGATCACGACGACCGCCACAGCGGCCTCTACACCACCATCGTCGTCGGTGCCCCCGAGGGTGCCGACATTGATGGCTACGAGTTCCTCGACATCCGCGACTATCGCTCCGCGTGGAGTCACTACGAGAGCCTCTCCGCCGACACGAAAACCGAGTTCACCACCTACGTCAACAACACCTATCCCGCTATCGAGAACGGCCGTCTCAACGCCTCGACCGTTCTCTCTCGGGAAACTCGGATGTTCCAACTCGGCACCCAGGCGAAGACCAGCGGCTCGCTCTACGATTCCGTGGCCGCCCTCTCTATGATGGGCCTCGCTACTCCTAGCCTCGACGAGACTGGCACGATGACCGTCAGCTACCAGAACCGCCAGTACCAGGGGCTCCTCCTCGCTCCCGAAGTGCCGAATGGGACGTGGACCGCCGGAACGTCCTACAACGCGACCGCCGCACCTCTCAACGGCTCCGCCCTCCTCGCTACCACCACCGGCGAGACGATCTCCCTCGACTCCGGTACCTTCCGCCTCACCGCGATCAACGACCGGAACGGCGACGCCATAGAGAACGTCTCTACCACCCGCTCGAACTACCAGACCACCAACGTCACCAAGCTCACCGAGCAGCTGAACGAAACCCAGCAACTCATCGAAGACGTCGAGGCCAGACAGGCCGCCGGGTCGTCCCCGTCGAACCCATCGGATTCGTCGTCGGGTTCGCCCCTCGATGGTGACGGGCCGATCTACCTCGTAGTCGGCCTGTCGATCATCTCGCTGCTCGTCGTCGTCGCGCTCCAGAGGGATCGGTAACGATGGCTCGGCCACTCCTCTCGATCCTCCTGATGCTGTTGGCGGTCTTCGGACTCGTCGCCGCCGTCGGCATGGCGACGGGTGCGTTCGACCTCGGGCAGATTCTCACGAGTGCCCTCGGACAGACCGTACACGGACTCGTGGACGCGGCCGTCGGCGGTCTCAAATCCTTCCTCTCTGACGTGGTGTCGTCGAGCGTCCCCTGGTGACGCTCGGTAGCCATCCGTGGTCGGCTCGCGCCGGTTCGATTCCGGTGATGGCTCTATGAGACGTGTCCTACTGGTCGTCCTGTTCGTGGCTCTCGCTGCCACGAGTCCGGTAGCCGCAGCGAACGCGACGGCGAACAACTCGACAGCCTCGACGAACGCGACCTCGGCGAACGAAACCGTTGTCTCCGGTGGTCCGGTCCCCGTCGATGGCGTCACGACGATCACTGGCTGGTCGTATCAAGACGGCACGATGAGGGTGACGCTTGAGGCGAGTCAGTATCACGTCATCACGCTCTCCGGGTCGGCCCAACGGTCCGGGCGCGTGGCGCACTCTGCGTTCCGACGCGTCATCCTCCAGGGTGGCGAGACGCGAACCGTCACCGTGCCCGCGGATCGCGTCGACGGTCGTGCGTCCGTCGGTGCGACGACAAGCGCGTGTATTGCGTCGGGTTCGTGTCCAGCCGTCTACTCCCGCGAAGACTCCTCGATGTCGTTGCTTCCGGGTCGCCCGTCCGGGAGTGACTGGATCGTGACGTTCTTCGCCGCCGGCTTCGCCGCGCTACTCGGTGCGGCCGTCGCTGGCTTCGGCTACAAGCGGTACGTCGGAGGTCGTCGCCGTGTCTTCTGATCCCGAACCCAGCCCGACGCGCGAGACCGCTGAGTCCACCTCGTCGTGGCGTTCGAGTGTTACTGACGTTCTGCGTGTCGCCGCGATTCCCATCGTCGTCGGTCTGCTCGGTCTGCTCGCCGTGATCGTCGTCTGGGTCGCCGACGTTCCGTCCCGCTCGCTCGCGCTTACGACGCTCGTGCTGTCCGGGTTCGTGCCGTACTTCGCTACGCTCGTCTTCCTCGTGCTGTACGTTCTCGCCGGACGGATCTCTCGTCCCGTGCTGTACGCCGATCCCGATAGCGAGGAGATCGGACTAGAGTTCTTCAGCCCCTCGTTCTTCGCCAGCACCGAGGTAGACGGGTCGCTCGACCGGCGGCACTCTACCCGCGACGGTCGAACCGTCCACATCGCCGAAGGCCTGCACGCCGAGTCCCGCGACCGCGTGCAGGACGACGGTTCGGTGTCCCCGGAGAAGATCGTCGTGCTCGACGGGACGTGGTCCGGCTCGGTGAGCTACTGGCAGTTCCTCGAAGACAAGGACACGCTCGTCACCTGGCGCGACGAGCTCGTCCCCATCGTACAGTCCGCCCTCCAGGTGCGTGCGTCCGCCGACTCGAAGGTCGTTCGGAACTCCGTCTCCGTCGGTCGCTCGCTCATCGCCGGTGCCGAGGCGGACGAGTTCGCTGTCGGCCTGGAGGACATGAGTGACTTCGATCTTGGCGTACGCGAGGACACGCCGTCCCTGGACGACTTCGCGGACGGCGCGCCGTCGACAGACACCCGGCCGCTCGGCGACGATCTCGACGACCTCGACCTCTCCGCCGATCTCGACCAAGACCTCGGCGGCGACGTCGGAGGTGACGACGGTGGACAGTAGCGCCGACGGCGTGACCGCCGCGGAGTTCCGCGAAGTGAGCGAGGGGAAGCTGACGAGTAATCGTCGAACGCTCCCCCTCGCGCCCTTCCTCCAAGGCGAACCCCTGAAGCGGTACATCTGGTACAAGCAGCACTACGCGCAGATCCGAGACTACCACGCCGAAGCCGACGACTCAACGGGCGTCGATCTCCCGCCGACGTTCGAGGCGACGGCCTACTGTCGCCAGCTCGTCGAACGGTACGGTTCGGAGCTCGCTACATGGGCCGTCCGAAACGGCCACCTCGAAACGCTGAACTACCTCTCTGGGCTCACCTCGCGCGACACCGACGTCTCCTCTCTGCAGGCGTTCGTCCGTGTCGTCGAGCGGATGCGGACGGACGGATACCTCGCGCAGTTCGTCGGTGACACCGACGGCGGGAAGACGATGACCGCGCTCGTCATGGCCGAGCTCGGGTTGCGCGACGACGATAATCTCGTCCTCGCCACGAACGTTACCTCCCTCGTCTGGCAAGACGACTGGCTCCAAGAGCGCACCGTCTTCGTCGAATCGAAGAGCGAGCTACGTCGCGTCCTCGATGACCACGAGAAGGTCGCCGTCGTCCTCGACGAACTCTCGACCGTCCTCGACGGACAGACGAACAGCTACGCCGCAAACGAAAAGATGTACCCGCTGATCACTGGGAAGGCGAAGGACGGTGCGCGCTACATCCTGATCGGCCACCGGAAGGACGGCAAGGACATCATCAAGTCCGTCCGCGAGCACGCCGACGACTTCATCGTCCAACACCGCGAGCAGCGCCGCGGTGACGACGACATCTACTCCGCCGAGTTCTTCGCCGAGCTCGGCGAGTCCGGGGCGCGCGATCTCAACTTTCCCTTCGGGAACGTCCCCGCGATCACCGGCACCTACGAACCTGACGAGAAGTCCGTCTTCGACCTCGACGCCTGACCGTTCCGGTAGACTTCCCTTCGGCCCATCTTACCCGCGCGAGCGGCCGCGCCCGCGGCCCTCAACGGGCCCCGGCACGGACGCGGGGCGACTTTACTTTGACCGAGATACTATACAGTCACTTCAGTCCTAATATAATATTCAGCTTACGTTCTATATCCGATAATTTGCTATTTGATATTTCGCCCATCTTCCAAGCTCCCTCTCCTGCACCATGGTCATGGATTCGCTCAGGGATGGACACAGTCGTGACTAGGGGTAGAACCGCAATAGAGTTCTTCTCAACCCCGTCTGTTCCCGGTTTCAATTCGACGTTTCTAGCACGATCAACCCGGGTATAGCTACTTGTTACCGGTATGACCACCGTCGAATCCAACTCATTATTCAACCGATCACGCTGTAGAATAAGCGCAGGATGAGGGTCTTCGAACTCTCCATCCGGAGATTCATCTTTCGGGGTGAATGACACCCTCGCGATATCTCCTCGGGATGGATCGCTCACTTTTGAATCACTTCCGCGGATAGTGATGTCCAGCGCTCAATATAGGCTGTCTCTTCTGGCTCTATATCCCCAGCTCCGCTCTCGACCTCTTCTGGTGATAGATCAAATAGCTCTGCGCGGTTGCGGAGGGCAGTTAGCTCGCGCTCATAGGAATCTCGAATCTCCGTGAGGTCATCATCCGTACTGTTTCTCAACTGTGAGGCGTTATCCCCACGGATAGTATTTCTGGATATCAGTAGAGAGACGTATTTCCAAGCATAATTATAATAAAAGCCAACGATTCGGCTAATAAAGCGCTGTTGGCTTTGAGAAAGATCTTCCTTTTCGGTCGCTTCAGCAAGGATATCCTTAAGAACCCGAATATATTCTTGGAAGGGGCCGACTGCCTCTTCTAGCTCTGGGTAAAACTCAAGCTCAAATTCAAGCTCACCAATACGACGGTCTAACTTTTTATATATCTCATTCTTGTTAGCGTGCCAGCTAACACCATCACCCACCTGGTCAAGAGTTTGCTGTAGCTTCGCACTAGCCACGTACAGATCGGTGAATCGATCCGCCTTAGCATCTTTTGGACAATAAGTCTGGTAAAAATCAACTAGCATCTGTTTAGTTGAGTCAGATGTTATGATTTTATCAAACTCCTCCAGGTCCTTTAGGAAGTAATATGCATATCCCTCTGAGCTAAGATATCCGGAGTTTGGGATCCTTGACTCATTATGTGCCGCAATTTCGTTTGTCGGACGAGGATTCGCTAGATGTTGACCAGCGGTGTCCGTAGAGACAGTACCTACCGGTGCAGGACCGTATTTGAACCACCCAAAGGTGATATCCAAGTCTCGATCTTGTATAGCAAGATACGCTAGCTTATTCAGCCGAATTGAATCAACGAGAACATCCTCCTCGCTAAACCGGCCCTTCTGGATACCCTTGTAAATCGCAATATCGATCCCCTCTTTTATATCTTCGATCAGGGCGTTCTCATCTTCAAGGGTTAGCATCTCTACTTACCTCGGACTAATCGACCCAAGGGGTTTAGGTTTTGTGTACACCGCACTAGTTGATCTTCTCATGAGTGGTTGGCCCTCTATCTGCGGAATGTTCTCCGTCCGTTGTCCGGTGTTAGTCAGTATATCTCGCCTTAATACTCAAGGCGCTCGCCTTTCTTTGGTGGTTGTCTTTGCCTATTCCCATGGGAGGTGAACATCGTCGCCGTATTTCCGGCTATGCGAACTCCAAGTTCGAGTGCTTGTACGTGTAGAGTTTGACGTCCTGATCGTCGCAGTATGACGCCAGTTTCGCCGGGTGTATTGTCTCCCAGTCACCCGGCCCTTCCTCTAGATGACTCGGGAACGCGACGTTCACGGCTTCCTCCTCCATCGTGTTCCCGTAGATGCTCGCTTCCGTTTCAGGCGGAAGGACCTCCACGACGACAGCGGGATCACCACGGTGCCCCTCGACCTTCTCGACGCGATCTCCTGGCCCGAACGGGTTCTCCGGCATCTGGTTCAGATGCGCGGTGTTGGGTCCGAGGTCGATGAGTTCGTTCATCGGATTCGCCGCAATCGGTTCGAGCTTCGCCGGTGTCTCACCCGTGTACTCCTCCTCCATCTCAACCTTCGTTGTGAGGCTCTGTACCCACTCCCACCCGAGGAGGATCAGGGCGTCCTCGTTGTCGCGGTGCCACGCCATCACGATGATGTCGTCCTCGTCGTCGTTCTCCGCAAGCGCCTGCGGTGTGAACGCCGAGATGTCGCGCGAGGTCTTTACGTCCACCTCGTAGCCGAATATCTCGAAGTCGTGCCCCGAGAAACTCTCCGGGTTACAGCGGCGAATCGCTTCCTCGTTCTCCCACGTCCACATCTCTGCGGGAAGGTACTCACGACAGAACCGCTCGAACGCGATCTCCCCGAGGTTCCCGATGCGTTTCTGCTTCAGCTCCTCACCTTCGCACCCCTGTAAGAGGGCTTGGTGGTGCGCGCGTTCACTGTCGATCTCGTCGGGTTCGAATCGGTACATGTTATTTGAGTACGTATCCGGGCCGTGCCGCGTGTGGCTCTGGGTAGAGGCCGTCAGCACGGACTCGGCCATCAAGCCAACGCAGTCCCCAGTTTGTCAGTTCGTAGTTGCGGTGGTCTGGTCCGGGCTTGACGTAGCCGGCCTGCGCAAGGAGGCGAAGGCGTTCACGAACAACGGAGTCAGCGACAGATCGAGTGAGTGATTTTCGAATCTCACTGATGTTCCCCGTATCGTGGTCCCGTAGGTACTCCAGAATACGCTCGTCCTCGAACGCCTGCCATTCACCTTCCCACCGAATTGCCATCTTACGCTGTATTAGTGTCTGAAGCGCCGTTTTCGGAGCGCGGTTCTGAATCGGATAGGTAGACTTCGTTTTCTGCGTCGTACTCCTCGTTAAGATACGCCTTACCTTTGTCGGTAATCATATAAACGCCGTTGCCGCGCTCGCTTACCAGTCCGTGCGCAGCGAGATCGGAGAGGCGACGGGAAACTGTTGAGTGGGAAGAATGGATCGCACGGTGATCGTTAATGTACCCGACTCCACGGGGGCCTTCCTCGTCAAGGATTTCGAGGATTCTATCGTCCCATTTCTGCATCCATTCACCACTATAGCGCATTAGTACCTGCTATGGTCAGAGTATTCAATAGACTGGTGAATAGCCCACATTCAGGTATTTAGCTCATATATCAACCTACGATGCATTTATGGTCTAGTTTCCCATCTATGGGAACCAGATGGACGACCTCAAGTCAATCACGCCGTCGGAGGCGGTAGACCTCCACTTAGAGGCGATGAAGCAGGATTCGGCGGAGTGGACGCGAACTTCGCACGAAAGCCACCTTCGCGCGTTCGTCGAGTGGTGTCGAGAGCACGGCGGTGTAGACAACATGAACGACCTCGATGGACGCGACCTCTACGAGTTCCGCGTGTGGCGGCGCAACGGCGGCTACTCGAGGGGGAAAGACGGTGAGATCGCGCCGAAGACCATCCACTCGGTGCTGACGACGGTGCGCTCGTTCCTCCGGTTCTGCGCGCAGATTGAGGCGGTTCCTGAGGACTTATACGAGAAGGTGCCGCTGCCGAACCTCTCGACGGCGGACGAAGTGAGTGATTCGACGATTTCGCCCGACCGAGTGCCGCCGATCATCGAGTACCTGCGTCGCTACGAGTACGCGAGTCGAGACCACGTAATCTGGGTCCTCGTCTGGCATACGGGAGCGCGGCTCGGTGCTGTCCGGGCGCTCGACCTCCACGACTGCGAGCTTGAGGGCGAGAAGCCCGGCCTCGATTTCGTTCACCGGCCGAGTACCGGGACGCCGCTGAAGAACAACGAGGACGGCGAGCGGTTCAACCGAATCAGTCGAGACGTCGCGCAGACGCTCCAGGACTACATCGACGGTCCCCGGAAGGACGTCCAAGACGACACCGGTCGAACGCCGCTGGTGACGACGAAGTACGGCCGCGCCTCGCACACGGCGGTTCGGAATGCGTTCTACCGGTGGTCCCGTCCCTGCAAGGTCGGTATCGTCTGTCCGCATGACGAGGACCCGGACACCTGCGAGTACGCCCGAGACGACGGGATGACGCGCTGTCCGTCGTCGCGCTCGACGCACGACGTGCGGAAGGCGCGCGTGACGAAGTACCGCGACGACGGCGTGCCGCGCGGCGTCGTCTCCGACCGCCTCGATACCTCGGAGTCGATGATCGACAAGCACTACGACCGCGCTTCGAAGCGCGAGAAGGCTGACCGCCGGTGGGAGTTCCTATGACCGCCACCTGCCCGAACTGCGGAAGCGAGCACGTTCATGGGTCGGTGACTACGGAGAAAGACGCCGCCTGGTGTGGTGACTGTGGACTGAGGTGGACGCGATGACCGTAGAAACTTCGCGCGGCCGGGTGCGCGGCCGCTCCGGTTTCAGAGGCCTGCAACGCCCACTTCCTCGCGGCCCGGATCGGCGCAAAGCCGGTTCGTTCCGTGTACGTGTTTACCCCGAGGACGGAACAGCGGGTACAGCCTGGGCTCGTGAAATCATCTCGTTGTTTCGAGCGATTCGCTTGAACTCTTCGTAGGG